>JAFDZF010000009.1 GCA_018267055.1 Bacteroidota bacterium | reverse complement strand
TCACCACCTGGGTGGCCAATACCAACGGCACGCCCAATGGCATCGTGTACGATCCGGCGAACGACCGGCTCGCGGTGGCCTTCTGGGGCAGCAATGCCGCGGTGAAGACCTATGACCGCCAGACCGCCGCTCCCGGGCCGGCCATGAACACCGGTGTCTCCAGCATCGACGGCATCACCATCGATTGCCTGGGCCGGTATCTGATCGCCTCCTGGACGCCGGACCAGCTGTCCGCCATCATCACCTTCGACCAGCCGATCGTGCCGCTCCTCACCAGCGGGCTGAACAACCCGGCGGACATCGACTTCGATGCGGTGCACGACCGGGTCTGCATCCCGAACAGCGGCAGCAACACCGTTACGCTCTTCGACGTGACCTGCTCGGTGGGCGTGCCGGCGATGGACGCCTACGCAACATTGGCGATCAGGCCGGCGGAAGCGGACGGCGTGTTCACGGTGCGGCTGGAGCGCCCGCTGCGGACGCCGTACCGCGTGCTGGACGCGCGTGGTGCCGTCGTGGCCCAGGGGCTGCTGCCGGCGGACGGCCGCTTCGACCTTGCCGCTTCGGCCCCCGGGGTGTACGTGCTGCACCTGCCGGAGCTGCAGCGCAGCGGGCGGGTGGTCCGCTAAGGCTGCCGGGCGAAGAAGAGCAGGTTGGCCCGGCCACCCTTGCCTTCATTGCTGATCAGCAGGTCGCCGTTGTCGAGGAAGGTGATGCCTTCCGGCTTGGGGAACAGGTCGGGGTCCAGCAGGTGCAGGGCCTGGAGGTCGCCATGCCGGTCGAACACCAGCAAGGCCTGGTCCGCGGCGCTCAGGATCCAATAGGTGTCGTCCTGCGGGTGCACCGCCACCGATGAAGGCCGCAGCTTGAAAGTGGGGTGGAGGCTGCCGTTCTTCTTGCGTTCCAGGGGCAGGTGCACGCCGAGCGCCGTGGCCTGGGCGGTCACGTGCTCCACGGACAGGGTCAGCACCGGTCGCGCCAGCAGGCGCTGCTCCGCGATGTTCCAGCCATAGATGAAGCGCTGGTCGCGGATGGTGGGCCCGCCCTTCAGGTTGTCCTTCGCGGCGATCAGCAGCACCTTGCGTTTGGCGTCGTAGCCGAGCGATTCGAGGTCCCGGTTCGGCACGTCCAGGCGGAAGGTGTCGGCCACGGCCACGCGGTGGTCGCGCGCGTGCAGGCGGAACACCAGGCCATCGCTCCGCAGCGCGTACACGTCGCCACCGACGCGCGTCAGTCCCTCGAAATCGCCGGGCCCGGCGAAGTCCGCATAGCCGGTGATGGTGCCGGTGGTGTGGTCGATGAAGTAGATCCGGCCGTGCTCGTCCTCCAGGCAGGCCACGGTGCGCGCATCGATGTCGGTGAGCGCGGAGATCTCGGTGAGCTCCGCCGGCAGGTCGAAACGCCGCGTGGGATGCGCCAGGTCATAGGCCGGCCCGGGCTGGGCCGCCGCGTCCAAGGCCAGCAGCAACAGCAGCAGCGGCTTCATCCCTTGCGGCTGTTCAGGAAGCGCAGGCCCAGCAGCCGGTCGCAGCGCAGCTGGTAGTCCTTCACGTACACCAGCACCAGGTAGTCGTTCTCCGTCTGGAAGTGCGAGCCTTCCAGCGTCGTGAGGTCGGGGACGCTCGTGCCGTTCGGCAGCACCGCATACAGGTAGTCCACATAGCCTTGCTTCAGCAGGGCGCGCAGCGTGTAGGCCTTCTTCTGGGCGTCCCACGTGCAGCGGAACTCCTTCTTGCACTGGAAGTCGGTCACCGCCCCGTAGACGTACACGTCACCCATCACCGGCGCGTCGCGCGGCAGCGTGAAGTCCACGTACACGTAGTCCGCGCCCAGCGGGTCGCCGTTGAACTGGTCGTTGCGCACCAGGTAGCGCCCGTTGATGTCCGGCAGGTCCAGGTACACGCGGATGTCGCGTTTCTCATCGGGCAGCAGGAAGGCCTCCTCCAGCCCTTCGGGACCGGTGGTGATGCGCTGGATGCGGATGGTGGAATAGCGGAGGTCCTTCAGGTCGAAGCCGCGCCATTCGTTGCCGCCGTGGAAGAGCCCTTCTTTGGGGAAGTCGTACACCAGCTCGGCGTCGCGGATGAACTTGGGCCTGAAGCCCGTGCGGGCATCGTCCCAGCGCATGTTCTGCAGCATCACCACCTTCAGGTCGCCGAAGGGATCGGGCACCGTCACGCCGGGGTAGCGCACGGTGAGGTCGATCTGCTGGTCCACGTCGCGCATCTCCACGTCGCGCGTCGCCGCCACGCGCGCCTCGATCTGCGTGCGCTGCTCGAACACGAGGAAGCGGCGGGTGAGCACCAGGTCGTCCTGGTCGCTGCCGCGGAACACCTTCACCAGGTAGTTGCCGGCGATGGCGGGCCGCATCAGCTCGTTGGGGAAGCTCACCTCGTACTCGAGGAAGGGCTGCAGCGTGTTGTAGCTCTGCCGCGGCGTGGGGATGAAGTCGGTGGGCGTACCGATGATGTATTGGTTGGGCGAGAGGTCGCTGGGCTTCCACTCCGCATCGCAGTGCATGATGGTGTAGGAGAGGGGCTGCACGTCGGGCTGCAGGTCGTCGAAGCGCAGCACCAGGCCCTCCGGGCTCCCCAGCTCGATCACCGGGGCCGACAGCTCGAAGCCCTGCTTGAACAGCTGCACGGTATGCACCGTGGGGCTGTAGGTGCGGTCCTCGCAGCGCAGGTCCTGCGGCGAATAGTAGTCCTCGCCGCCGGTCATGGCGGGTTGTGCGGCGCTGCAGGCCGTCAAGCCGATCACGGTCAGCGGCCAGGCCCAGGTGCGGTCGGTCCTCATGTGCGGTCGATGGAAGGTGCAAAGGAACGG
>JAFDZF010000099.1 GCA_018267055.1 Bacteroidota bacterium | reverse complement strand
GCACGAACTCACCGGCCCCTATGCCGGGGATGGAGACCGGGGAGCCGTCGTTCACATCATACTCCAGGGTCACCGTGGGGGCATCACCGGTGCTGGTGACGTTCACCGTGATGGTGAACGAGTTCGAGGGACAGTCGTCCACGGCCGTCACCGTGGCGATCGGAGGCTGGCAGATCAGGAAGGCCTGCACCGTGGCCAGCTCGCAGTCGAAACCGATGTCGCACTGGTCGTCGGTGTTGTAATGCGGGAACAGGTCCGCCCCCGAGCCGGACACCACGATCACCGGCGAATACCCCGCGCCCAGCACGGCGCCGTCGTAGGTGCCCTCCCGCACGGTGATGTAGCTGCCCAGGTCGGCGGTGAACTTGTAACTGGCCCCCGCGACGATGCCGGTGATCTGCGAGTAGTTCAGCTGCACCACGCAATCGGAGATCTGGGTGGGCGCACCGGTGATGCTCGGGGTCACCGCGAACTCGGGGTACATCTCCGTGTTCAGGCATTGGCCCCGGCTCCGTTCACTGTGGAGCATCAGGGGACCTGTGATAAGCAGCAATAGGATGGGTCGAAGTGGCTTCATGCTGATCGGTTTGATAACAGCCCCCGGATATCGGGTGCTAACGTTGGTAAAATAAGACCTGGCGCCCTTCCTTCCCGGAGAGATGCCGCCGTCGATCGAACGGCCAACGGTGCAAAACGTTACCGGGCGGCGCTCAGCGGACGCCCCCGTACAGGCGCTGCACCTCCTCCATCGCCGGTTTCCAACGGCCGCCCTGGTCGACCAGGCTCCAGCTCGGTCCGGGCCAGGGGTCGTTCAGCTGCCATACCAGGGTGCCCATGCAGCGTGGCCGGGCGGCCAGGTGCGCCGTGATGGCCAGGCGGCACGCCCGGGCCTGGACGGCCTGGCCGGCTGCGATGAACGCGCCGAGCGTGCCGGGGACCAGGCCCAGTTCGCGCTGGACCGCCTCCAGGATCGGCCGGTCGGTCCGGTAGCTCCGCTGGCGGTACCGGAGCGCCGGGGAGCCCAGGTACAGCCGCTCTGGCGTGATGTACCGCGCCAGCAGGCTGCTGTCGGGGTACGACTGGAAGCCGTATTCGCTCACGAACCGTCCCACGTTGCGGGCGAACGAGGCGAAGGTGCTGTCGCCGTGCCATACGCCCCAATAGTGCAGGTCGCCGTGGCGGAGGCCCTCGGCATGGCCCCAGTTGCTCAGCGGGGAGGTGGGCACGTACGGCACTTGCGCCGGCAGCGACGACGGCAGGTGGTCGTTGAACGTGGCGCGGTAGGCCGCCGCGATCACGGCCGAATCGGCCGGGGTGATGTGGTAGGTGGCCTGCCACCCCCAGTTCTTCCAGGCCACGTCCAGTTCGTTGTTGCCGCACCACAGGGCCAGCGAGGGATGCCGCTCCAGGCGCCTCCCCTGTTCCCGCACTTCTTGTTCCAAGCCCTGCTGGAACGCCGGGTCCCCGGGCGGCATGTTGGCCAGCATGAGGTCCTGCCATACCAGGATGCCCGCCGTATCGCAGGCTTCGAAGAAGGCATCGGGCGGGTACACGCCGCCGGCCCAGACACGCACCATGTTCATGTGCGCCCGCTGCATGTGGCGCACGAGGGCGATCCAGGCGCTGTCACCTGCCTCGGGCAGGAACATGCTCGGGGGCACGAGGTTGCAGCCCTTCATGAAGAGGGGCACCCCGTTGACGCGGAAGGTGAACGCAGTGCCGATGCTGTCCGCGCGCTGGTCCAGCTCCACCGAACGCAGGCCGATCTTGGCCTCCCAGGTGTCCACCACACGGCCGTCGCACAGCAGCTCCACCCGGAGGGGATGGAGGTACTGCTCCCCCGCCCCGCTGGGCCACCACCGCCGCGGATGCCGCAGCCGGAAATGCGCGCTGCCCCCGCCCTCCCCGCCGTCCGGGTAAGCGTTCGATACGGTGTCCGCGAACGCGATCCGCAGCACCCGCGAGCCTACAGGGCCGATGTCCGTGCTTACGTCCACGGCCACGGTGGCACCGATGGTATCGGGGTCCTGGCGGACGGCCACGTCCCGGATCCGGCCAGCATCCCAGCACCGCAGCTCCACGGGTTGCCAGATGCCGCTGGTGACCAGCCGCGGGCAGAAATCCCAGCCGAACTGGTAGGCCGCCTTGCGGATGTACGGGCTCACCCCGCTCGGGTCGCTGTCGTGCGGCAGCTGGATGCCGTAGGCGTCGCGTCGCTTCCTCCCTTCCGCGATCGGTGAGCGGAACAGCACCCGCAGGGTGTTCGGCCCCCGGCGCAGCAGGTCCTTCACGGGGAATTCCCACGTGCGGAACATGTTGTCCGTGCGGCCCAGGAGGGAATCGTTCCAATGGACCTCCGCGAAGGTGTCCAGCCCCTTGAACACCAGGTCCACGTGGGCATGCGCCAACAGCGCCTCGTCCGCATCGATCGTGCGCTCATAGGCCCATTCCTCATTCTCGATCCACTGCACGCTGTCCACGTTGAAGTCCCGGTAGGGATCGGGGATCAGCCCGGCGCGGAGCAGGTCGGTATGCACCACGCCCGGCACAACGGCCGGATGCCAGCCCTGCTCTCCCACGCGCTGGAACCGCCAGTCGCCGTCGAGCGGCCGGTGCACCACCTGGGCGGCCAGGGACCCAGCGCACAGGCCCAGCGCGGCGATCAGGGCGGGCCTCATCGCAGTCCGGCCTTGTCCAGGGCCTCCAATACGCCTTCGATCTTCGCCGCGTCCGGCACCACGATGAACGCGTTCGTGTCGCCTCCCGAGCTGAGCGATGGCTTGCCGGAGGCGATCGCCGGCATCCGGCGTTGGGCCGCGAAGTGCACCTCCTGCACGCCGGTCCGCTCCACCAGCCGCACCACGTCCGCCGGCCCGATGCCGCCCACGGCGGCCACCACCGCCCCGCTCCGTCGTGCCCGCTCCGCCATGGCCGCCAGCACCGCTTCGCCGGCCACAGCACGGGCCGCGCCGCCGGAGGTGAGGATGCGCCGGACGCCCGCTTCCAGGCACAGCTCCAGGGCCGCCGATGGATCGCGGGCGTGGTCGATGGCCCGGTGGAAGGTGATGCCGGCGTTGGGTGCCGCGCGCTGCACCGCCGCCATCCAGTCCCGGTCGGGCAGGCCTTCCGCGGTCAAGGAGCCGGTGACGATGTGCGGCGGGGCGGGTAGGCGCAGGAGCCCGCGCACCTCGGCCTCCAGTACGGCCCGGTCCGCGGCATCGTACACGAAGTCGCCCGCCCGGGGACGGACGAGGACACGGACGGGGATGCGCAGGGTGCGGACCAGGCGCTCCACCAGCCCGATCCCGGGTGTCACGCCGCCGTCGGCCAGCGCGGAGCAAAGCTCCACGGTATCCGCACCGGCGGCCTCGGCGGCCCGGGCCTCGGCCGCGGATGTCACGCACACTTCGACCCGGACACGCGTGTGGGTGGGTTCCATCGGACAGGAAGGCAAGTTAACCGCGCAACCCTGCCCGCTCCCGGACCGTACCACGGCCGCTCATGATCCGCTTGCTCCCGCTCCGTTCGCTCCCCTTCGCCCTCTTCCTGGCGGTGCAGCCCATGGCGGCCCAGGAGAGCGATCCCGGGCGCGACAGCGCGCGCCGCGCCTCCGCGGAGAGCGCCATGCGCCTGCTCGAACGGGCGGAGGCCTACCGCGGCTCCCAGCCGGGCCAGAGCCTACAGGACCTGGTGGCCGCCCTCCCCTTCGCGGAACGCAGCGGCGACCAGGCCCTGGTGCTGCGCACCCTGCGTGCCAGGCGCGACCTGGAAGCGGACGCCGGGGACCTCGACGGCGCCCTGCGGACCGGCATCCGGGTGATCGGCCTCAGCGGCACCACCGGCGACCGCCGCGCGATGGCGGACGACTGGCAGGCGATGGCCCGTGTGCACGAGCGGAACGGCAACTACGGCGATGCCATCGACGCGAGCAAGCGTGTGCTGTTCCTGACCAAGACGATCAATGACGACCGGGCCACGGGCAATGCCATCCTGGGGCTGATGGACCTGCTGCTGGAGGCGGGCCGCGAGAGCGAGTTCAAGCACCAGAGCGAGGACGCGCTGGCCTATTTCTCCCGGGCCGAGGACCGCGTGGGCAGCTCCCGCGTGCTGCTCCGCCAGGGCGAAGCCCTGCTCGGGCAGGGCCGTGCCGCCGATGCGCTCACCATCCTGCACCGCGCCCAGCGCGAGCTTCAGGACGAGAACACGCCCGAGGACCGTTCCCGGGTGCTGTTCGACCTGGCCCGCGCCCATGCCGACGTGGCCAATTGGAGCGAGGCCCGCGCCCAGCTCGATGAGGCCTTCGCGATGCAGCAGGGTCCCCTGCTCGAGCCGGCGGCCTACGCCCTTTGCGCCCGCGTGGCCGAGAGCGAGGGACGGCTCACCGAGGCGCTGCGGTGCGAGCGGCGGCGCATCTTCCTGCGCGATTCGCTGCTTTCGGCCCGCATGGCCGAGCGCATGGCCGGCCTGCAGGCGCTCTACGGGCTGCGGTCCAAGGAGCGCGACATGGCCGACCTGCGCGAGCAGAACAAGGCCAGCACCGACCAGCTGGTCTCCGAGCGCTGGCGTACCCGCCTGGCCCTGGGCGCGAGCCTGGTGCTGCTGGCCTCCGTGGCCGTGCTGCTGCTCCTGTGGAAGAAGCTGCACCGCGCCGTGCACCGGGTGCGGCTGAAGAACAACGTGATCAACAAGCAGGCCGACGAGATCCGGACGAAGAACCTGGAGCTGGAGCGCCAGAACCTGCGCCTGGCCGAGACCTTGATGAACGAGGAGGAGAAGGACGTCATCCTGAAGGAGATCCACCACCGGGTGAAGAACGACCTGCAGATCGTGAACGCCCTGCTCCGGCTGCAAGGCACCTATGCCGACGATCCGCGGCTGACCGAGCTGCTGCACGACTGCCAGGGCCGCATCCGGTCCATGGCGATGGTGCACGAGCACATCTACAAATGCGGCGACCTGAGCCGCGTGAACGTGAAGGCCCACGTGATGGCCCTGGCCATGTCGGTGGTGAGCAACCACGGGCTGGCGGAGAAAGTGAAGATCGAGACACAGGTCAGCTACGATCGCGCCACGCTGGACGACCTCACGCCGCTGAGCCTCCTGCTGAACGAGCTGCTGACCAACAGCGCCAAGCACGCCTTCGTCGGGCGCGACAGCGGGCGCATCACCATCGCGCTGCGGCGCATGGGCGAGACGCGCTGCGAGCTGCTCTTCAGCGACGATGGCGTGGGCCTGGAGCAGAAGCGCTTCTTCCACACCGATTCCTTCGGGCTGGAGCTGGTGCGCACCCTGGCCACGCAGCTCAACGGCACCATCCACCTGCTCAGCGGGGAAGGCACCACCTTCCAGATGACCTTCGCCGTGAGCGGCGACCGCCTGGTGCGCAAGGCGTCCTGACGCCCATCCCCTTACTTTCGCGCCGCTTGCGCCGGACCATCGATCCCGGCGCTCCGATCATTTGGAAGACCCGACCCCTATCACCGATTTCCATTCCCTGGGCCTCGACCCGGGCCTGCTCGACGGCCTGGACGCCATGGGCATCCGCACCCCCACCCCCATCCAGGCGCAGGCCATCCCCGCCGCCTTGGACGGCCGTGACCTCATCGCCTGCGCGCAGACGGGCACCGGCAAGACCGCCGCGTTCCTGCTCCCGCTGATCGAGGTGATCTACGGCTACAAGCCCCGGGTGGAAGGATCCATCCGCGCCCTCGTCGTGGTGCCCACGCGCGAGCTGGCCCTGCAGATCGACCAGCAGCTCCAGGCCATCGCCTACTTCACCCCCCTGACCTCCATGCCGGTGTACGGCGGCAGCGACGGCGCCTCCTTCGACCAGCAGAAGGCCGCCCTGACCAAGGGCACCGAGGTGATCGTGGCCACGCCCGGCAAGCTGCTCAGCCACCTCAACCTGGGCTACGTGTCCATCAAGGGCCTCGAGTTCCTCGTGCTCGACGAGGCCGACCGCATGCTGGACATGGGCTTCATCGAGGACATCCACCGCATCATCAAGTTCCTGCCGCACGACCGGCAGACGCTGATGTTCAGCGCCACCATGGCCCCGCCCATCCGCCAGCTGGCGAAGCAGGTGCTGCACGACCCCGTGGAGATCACCATCGCGCTGAGCAAGCCCGCGGAGGGCGTGAAGCAGGAGGCCTTCGTGATCCATGAGCCGCAGAAGGCGCCCATCCTGGAGCACATCCTGCGCACCAACGAGGCCTCGTGCATCATCATCTTCGCCGGCAAGAAGGTGGAGGTGCGCAACCTCGCCCGGCACCTGCAGCGGCGCGGCTTCAATGCCATGCCCATGCACAGCGACCTGGAGCAGAGCGAGCGCGAGCAGGTGATGCTCGACTTCCGCAACCGCAAGCTCCGCATCCTGGTGGCCACCAACGTGGTGAGCCGCGGCATCGACATCGACGACATCGACCTGGTGATCAACTACGACGTGCCGCAGGACCCCGAGGACTACGTGCACCGCGTGGGCCGCACGGCACGCGCCTCCCGCAAGGGGCAGGCCATCACCTTCGTGAGCGAGAAGGATATGCGCGAGTTCGGCCGCATCGAGCAGCTCATCGGCTACCCGGTGGAGAAGATGCCCCTGCCCGAGTCCATCGGCCAGGGTCCCGAATACCGTCCCGAAGGCGTGAAGCGGCAGGGCCGTAACGGCGACCGCCGCGGTCCCGGGGGTGGCGGGCGCCGCGGCGGTCGGCCGGGTGGCGGGAAGGGGCGCCGTTAGCGCACCATGAACTTGGCCTTGTTGGCCGCGAGCACCTTCACCGCGTCGAAGGCCTTGGCATCCTTGCCCTTCGCCTCGATGGTCACCTTCTCGATCTTGTCGCCCTGCTGGATGGCGTTCACCACGTCCTGCCCGCTCACCACGTAGCCGAACACGCTGTGCTTGCCGTCGAGCCAGGGGGTGTCCTTGTGGGTGATGAAGAACTGGCTGCCGTTGGTGCCCGGGCCTGCATTGGCCATGCTGAGCGTGCCGGGGCGGTCGTGCTTCAGCGTCGGGTCGAACTCATCGGGGAAGACATATCCCGGGCCGCCGCGGCCGGTGCCCGTGGGGTCGCCGCCCTGGATCATGAAGTCGGCGATGACCCGGTGGAACACGATGCCGTCGTAGTACGGGGTGCCGTCGGGCTTCGCGGTGTTGTGCTGCTTCCCTTGGGCCAGGGCCACGAAGTTGGCCACGGTCACGGGCGTCTTCGCATACTCCAGCTTGCACATGATGGTGCCTTTGGTGGTCTTGAACGTCGCGAAGAGGCCTTCGCCGAGGTCGGTGTTCTGCACGGGCTTGGGTGGTTGTTGGGGTTGTTCAGCAGGGGTGGCGGCCGTTCCGCCGGTGGTGGCCGGGGCGGGACTGGACCCGCAGGCGAAGACCAGCGCCATGCCGGCGGCGATCATCGAGGCGTGGATGTGGTTCATGGGCGTGTTTCGGGTGACGAATGTATAGGGGCTTCGAGCTACCTGCCTTGGGCCATGCACTTGAGGCCCGTCCCAGGCGCGTGGCTCAGGGCTGGGCGTCCAGGATCGCCTCCTCCATCGCCTCCAGCTTGTCCTCGCTGAACGCGCCTTCCGCACGGTGGATGATGCGGCCCTGCGGATCGAGCACGAAGAAGTAGGGCAGTTCCTTCCGCTTCATGCCCAGGGCATCGATGATCGGATCGCTCTCGCCCTTGAAGAAGACCACCCGCCGCGCCACCGCGGGATCCGCGCTCTTGCGCAGCTTCTTCATGCTGGGCTCGTAGGCGGCCTTGTCCAGCCCCACGAAGATGGGCACGAAGTACAGCTCGGCGTCGTAGGTGCCCGCGAACAGCCCGTGCTTGTCGATGAAGCGGGTATAGGCCGGCGCGTACCATTCCTCCAGCAAGGGACCGGCCTTCTGGCTGTAGGCCATGGCGATGATGACGTATTTCCCCGCCCCTGTGGCGGGCAGCGCCACGGTGTTGCCCTCCACCGTTTCGCCCGTGAGGGCCGGGAAGGCGGACTGGGCTTGCAGCACGGCCGGGAGAAGGGCCTGCAGGAGGAGCGGAAGGAGATGCCGGAGGCGTCGCATGGGCAGGGAAGGGTGCGGCCGGTGTTCCAAAGATGATGCCGCGTCAGTGCACCCCGCCCGCCGGGTTGCGGCCCTGGAACGCCTTGAAATAGCCCATCATCCAGGCGATGTCGGCGTCCATGTCGTCCCCCGCGAAGAAGGGCTCGCGGAAGGTGATCTCCTTGCGGCCGTAGTCGAAGGACGTGAGGACCATCGGCACGCCGGCCTGCTTGGCGATGCGCCAGAAGCCGGTCTTCCACTGGGTCACGTGCTTGCGGGTGCCTTCGGGCGTGATGGCGATGCAGAAGTCGGGGATGGTGTTGAAGTACGCCACCACTTGTTCGGTGATGCCGGTGCTTTTGGAACGGTCCACCGGATAGCCGCCCAGCGCGCGGAAGAACCAGCCGAAGGGCGGGGCGAACAGCGATCGCTTGGCCAGGTAGCGGGTGTTGTCCAGCCGGGCGATGCTGCGGCCGAAGACGCCGATGACGAAATCCCAGTTGCTGGTATGCGGGGCCACCACGTAGATGGCCTTCCTCAGGCCCGGCGGTCGGTGGTCCACGATGCGCCAGCCGATGAGCCGGAAGACCAACAGGGACAGGCGGCGGAACATGCGGGCAAGGTACCGATCCCGGGATCGACGAACCTCCCCCGGGGGCTTTCCGTATCACGGCCCCGCATGCCCGTCCAGTTCGCCATCATCGACGTGGAGACCACCCACGGTGACCCCCAGAAGGGGCGCATCATCGAGGCGGCCACCGTGGTGCACGACGGGGTGCAGGAGCTGGACCGGTGGAACACCCTGGTGCGTCCGCGGACGGAGATCCCCCCGTTCATCCAGCGGCTCACGGGCATCACCCCCCTGATGCTGGAGGGCGCCCCCCTCTTCCCGGCCGTGGCCCGAAGCCTGCAGCTGGCCACTGCCGGACGTGTCATGGTGGCCCACAACGTGCGCTACGACATGACCGTGCTCCAGTACGAGTTCGCACGCTCGGGCCTCCCCTTCCACCCCGACACGCTATGCACCGAGCGGCTCTGCCGCCAGCTGATGCCGGGCCGTTTCTACTACAACCTGGCCAGCGTGTGCCGCTATGTGGGGATCAGCACGGGCCACCGCCACCGCGCCGCGCACGACGCGCAGGCCACCCTCTCCCTGCTGCTGCACCTGATCGATGAGCACGGCCACGACCGCGTGATGAGCGCCGTGGTGCCCGCGGTCCAGGCGGTGCCGGTGGCCTGAGAGGTACCGGACACCATACTACCCCCTGAAAAGCCGGCGGGGCGGCCCGATGGACCGCCCCGCTGCTTGGTTCTCTGTACGGAGGCTTACTCCTCGTCGCCTTCCGGCTCGTCGTCGCGGCGCTTCTTGGAAGCCTTGGCACCGCGCTCCTTGCTCTCCATGGCGTTCTTCAGGTCGCTCAGCACGCTGAGGTCGCCGAGGGTGGATTTCTCCACTTTCTCGTTCACGCTCTTCACGCTGGGGCTCTGGTTGCCGCCCTGGTCGTCGGAGCCTTTGCGGCCACCGCGACGGCTGGGCGCCGCCATCTCCGCGGCGTCGTCGCCCTCCTCGAAGGTGCGGGTGTGGCTCAGCACGATGCGACGGGCATCGCCGTTGAACTCGAGCACCTTGAACGGGAGCTTGTCCTCCACCTTCGCCGTGCTGCCGTCCTCCTTCTTGAGGTGCTTCTGGGTCACCGTGCCTTCCACGCCGTAGGGCAGGGCCACGATGAAGTTGCTACCGTTGCGGCCCACGATGGTACCCTCGTGCACGCTGCCCACCGTGAAGGTGTTGGCGAACACGTCCCAGGGGTTCTCTTCCACCTGCTTGTGGCCCAGGCTGAGGCGGCGGTTGTCCTTGTCCACCTCCAGCACCTGCACCTCGATGTCATCACCGATCTTGGTGAAGTCGCTCGGGTGCTTGATGCGCTTGGTCCAACTGAGGTCGCTGATGTGGATGAGGCCGTCCACGCCCTCCTCCAGCTCGGCGAAGATGCCGAAGTGGGTGAAGTTGCGGACCTTGGCGGTGTGGCGCGAGTTCACGGGGTACTTGAACTCGATGTCGGCCCAGGGATCGGGCGCGAGCTGCTTCATGCCGAGGCTCATCTTGCGCTCTTCGCGGTCGATGTTCAGGATCTGCACCTCGATCTCCTGGCCTTCCTTCAGGAAGTCCTTGGGGCTGCGCAGGTGCTGGCTCCAGCTCATCTCGCTCACATGCAGCAGGCCTTCCACGCCGGGGGCCACCTCCACGAAGGCACCGTAGTCGGTGATCACCATCACCTTGCCTTTCACCTTGTCGCCGGTGTTGAGGTCGGCGCTCAGGGCGTCCCAGGGGTGCGGGCTCAGCTGCTTCAGGCCGAGGGCGATGCGGCGCTTCTCGTCGTCGAAGTCGAGGATCACCACGTTGATCTTCTCGTCCAGCTTCACCACCTCTTCCGGATGGCTTACGCGGCCGTAGCTCAGGTCGGTGATGTGGATCAGGCCGTCCACGCCGCCCAGGTCCACGAACACGCCGTAGCTGGTGATGTTCTTCACCGTGCCTTCCAGCACCTGGCCTTTCTCCAGGCCGCTGATGATCTGCTTCTTCTGCGCTTCGATCTCGGCTTCGATCAGCGCCTTGTGGGAGACCACCACGTTCTTGAACTCCTGGTTGATCTTCACCACCTTGAACTCCATGTTCTTGCCCACGAACTGGTCGTAGTCGCGGATCGGCTTCACGTCGATCTGCGAGCCGGGCAGGAACGCCTCGATGCCGAACACGTCCACGATGAGGCCGCCCTTGGTGCGGCACTTCACGTAGCCCGTGATCACCTCGTTCGTCTCCATGGCCGTGTTCACCTTGCCCCAGGCATTGTGCACGCGTGCCGTCTTGTGGGAGATGATCATCTGGCCGGCCTTGTCCTCCTGCTTCTCGATGTACACCTCCACCTGGTCGCCCACCTTCAGGTCGGGCTTGTAGCGGAATTCGCTCAGGGGGACGACACCCTCGGACTTGTAGCCGATGTTGATGACGACCTCCTTCTTGTTCATGCCCACCACGGTGCCCATCAGCACTTCCTTCTCGGAGATGCTGCTCAGGGTATCCTCGTAGGCCTTTTCCACCTTCGCCCGCTCCGAAGAGGGGACGATGCTGTCGCTCTCCAGCGCCGCCCAATCGAAATCGGCGGGCGGTTCAGCGAAGGTGATCTTGTTCTGTTCGACTGACATGTACTTCCTGCTTGTATCCCGGACCGAGGCGGCACCGCCCGGAAGGTGTTGTTGTTGGCCCGTGGTGCCGCTGCACGAGCGTTCCCGAAAAGGGAGCGCAAAAGTAGCATAATTCCCTGGATATCCGCCGATAGGGTTCCTCGCATGGCGTGCCGCGCACCACGCACCCTGCCGATCCTGCGGGGGAACATCGGGCGCGGTACGCGATACGCTGTACGGCAGCAGGTACTTTTGCGTGCTTCCGGATGCGCAGCTTCGAGATCCCCACCCACTACCGCAGCAACCTCATCGGCCGGCTGAAGGCCTTCCGCAAGGCGCAGGACCCGAAGAAGAAGGACCTCTCGCCCACCCTGCTGGACCTGGGGGCCGTCCGCTTCGTGCTGGCCCGCCACTTCGGCTTCTGCTACGGGGTGGAGAACGCCATCGAGATCAGCTACCAGGCCATCGAGCAGAACCCGGGCAAGCGGATCTTCCTGCTCAGCCAGATGATCCACAACCCCGAGGTGAACGCCGACCTGGAAGGCCGGGGGCTGCGCTTCATCCAGGACACCCACGGGCACATGCTCATGGACTGGGCCGAGCTGAAGGCCGACGACATCGTGATCATCCCCGCCTTCGGCACCACCCTGGAGACGGAGGCCCGCCTGAAGGCCATCGGCATCGACCCGCTGCGGCACAACACCACCTGCCCCTTCGTGGAGAAGGTGTGGAAGCGCAGCGCCCAGCTGGGCGAGAAGGCTTACACGGTGGTCATCCACGGCAAGGCCGCCCACGAGGAGACGCGCGCCACCTTCAGCCACACGGCCCAGGGCGCCCCGGCGGTGATCATCAAGGACATGGCGGAGGCCCAGGAGCTGGGGCGGATCATCCTCGGGGAGCTTCCGTTGGAGCGGTTCCAGGCCCTGTTCGGCACCAAGTGCACCCCCGGCTTCGATCCCGCCCGCGACCTGGAGCGCATCGGGGTGGTGAACCAGACCACCATGCTGGCCACCGAGACCCAGGCCATCGCCGACCACCTGAAGCAGGTGATGGTGCGGACGTACGGCGACGCGGCCGTCGGCAGCCATTTCGCCGACACGCGCGATACGCTCTGCTACGCCACCAACGACAACCAGGACGCCACCCACGAGCTGCTGAAGCAGGAGGCCGATCTGGCCCTGGTGGTGGGCGGCTACAACAGCAGCAACACCAGCCACCTGGTGGAGCTGCTGGAACACCGGTTCCCCACCTACTTCATCAATGGGGAGAAGGAGCTGCTGAGTGCACGGGAGATCGAGCACTTCAACTACCCGGCGCACCGGCTGGAGCGCACCCCCGATTGGCTGCCCGCCCAGCGGCCCGTGACCATCATCCTCACCAGCGGCGCCAGCTGCCCCGATACCCTGCTGGACCGGGTGATGCTGCGGGTGCTGGGGTTCGTGGAGGGCGTGAAGGATCCAGTAGAAGTGGTAGGGATGATGACTGCCTGAACGAAGCTGTCAACACTACGTTAGTAATTGTTACTCCCTAACCTCCGGCACTCTGGTAAATTCGGCTTTCGGAGTTGAAAACTGTGTGACCGATGACTTATCTCAAGCCAACTTTTGTCGCCCCCGATCAGGTGGTACGGCAATTCGAAAAGAAACGACCAGAACTCGAAATGCAAGTCCCCCAATGGCTTGCTTCTGAAGCACCTTTCGTCCGATCCAGCTTGGGCCCCACATCCGAATGGCTATCATTTTTTGATTGTCATCGTCGCGAATTCGTGAAGCTTGTCCATAAGTACAATCACTACCAAGAGATCATCTTGGTATAGATGCGAAGCACTTCTCGCCCTCCGCGGACGTAAGCGGCAATAGTGCGACCGCAAGCTGATGGGGCGTAAGTCGCGCATCCTCTTCGTCTGCACCGTGAACCGCATGCGTAGCGCCACAGCGTATGCGCTCTACAAGGACGACCCGCGCTTCGAGGTCGACTCGGCCGGCACGGACCGCTCCGCGGCCGTCCCCTTGGAGGAACGGCACCTGGAATGGGCGGATGCCGTCGTGGTGATGGAGAAGTACCACCGGAACGCCATCCGCACCAAGTTCCCCGCGTGGTACGACCGCAAGCCCATCGTGTGCCT
>JAFDZF010000098.1 GCA_018267055.1 Bacteroidota bacterium | reverse complement strand
CGCTCACCCGCGGTGCGCCGTACACGGTGGACGTGACCTCGGGGAACTACGCCCCCGACAACTACGCCGTCTGGATCGACTACGACCATGACAACGTGTACACCACGGACGAGAAGCTCGGCGAGTTCGCCACGGAGGCCGCCGCCGAGACGTGGGCGATCACCTTCGACGTGCCGATGACGGCCACCCTGGGCGCCACGCACATGCGCGTCCGCGGTGTGTTCCTCAATGATGAGGAACCCGCGCCGGTCGATCCCTGCTTCGACTACGGCTACGGCGAGACCGAGGACTACGGCATCGTCATCGTGGGCGACGGCGGCACCGGCCCGTGCATCCCGGGCTCGGTGAACGGCACGGCGGACGGCGACTTCGTGGACGGCGTGGTGCTGGAGGACATCAACAACACCGGCTCCGGCTCCACCGGAGGCCCCACCTACCAGGATTACACCGCCCAGGAGGCCATCCTGACCCGTGGGGGGACCTACAGCGCCTATGTGACCTCGGGGGAATACGATCAGGACATCGTGGCCGCGTGGATCGACTTCAACGGCGACGACACGTTCACCCCCGATGAACTGCTGGGCGAATCGGTGACGACCGCCGCCTTCGAGACCACCGAGTTCCCCTTCACCGTGCCGGACGACGCCGAGCTGGGCTCCGTGCGCATGCGGGTCCGCTGCCTGTTCCCCGACGTGGATGCCGGTGAGCCCGAGGCCTCCGATCCCTGCCTGGACTTCAGCTGGGGCGAGACGGAGGACTATACCATCCTCATCCAGTCCAGCACGGGCATCGCCGCGGTGGATGCGGGCGGCTTCACCCTCCGCCGGAACGGGGAGCAGCTGATCGCCTCCTGGACCCGCACCGGGGCGCAACAGGACCTCCTGATGCTGGATGCCGCCGGGCGGATCGTCCGCAGCGAACGCCCGGCCGGACCCACCGCCACCCTGGACCTCCACGGCCTGGCCGCCGGCACCTACCACGTGGTGGTGGTCGTGGACGGGATCCGTTCCGCAGGGCGGGTGTTCATCGATCCATTGAGCTGAACCGGCCGAGCCTGATCGGGCCTTCATCGGAGCGGAAGACCGCTCCATCGAAATGCATGGGATAGGCGGATAACCCGCCCCGGGCGGGACGCGTAGAGAGGGCGTCCCACCCGGCCATGCTTTTCCGTTCCCTTCGTCCGTTCCTCCTGTCCCTGTCAGGGATGGCCCTGTCCATCCCCCTCCTGGCCCAGCGCCCGAGCAAGTCCGCCATAGGCTTCAAGGCGGGCCTCCAGGGGGCCTCGTTCCGTGCCGCGGGCGTGAACTACAAGCCCGTCGCCGGGGGCGTGCTGGGGATCTATGCGCCGATCTGGGTGACGCCGCACCTGGAAATGCAGCCGGAGGTCCTGCTCTCGGCCCAGGGGGCGGCCTACATCCTGCCGGAGAACGGGCGTTCGGTGGTGCGCACCTTCTACGCGCAGCTGCCCCTTTCCGTCAAGCTCTACCTCGACCGCACCTTCAACCTCCAGGGCGGGGTGCAGGCGGGCTACCGGCTGCTGGCCACCAGCGAAGGCGAGACCGTGACGGACCGGTTCCGGCCGATGGACGTGGGCTTCAACGTGGGCCTGGGCATCGACCCCAAGCGCGGCCTCGACCTGACCTTGCGCTACTACAGCGGCCTCTCGGCGTTGCTGACCGACGACACCACCACCTACCCCACCAACCGGACCCTGCAGCTCACCGCCGGCTACCGGTTCTACCAGTTCACGCAGCGCCGCGTCCGGCGCCATTGAGCGGGCCCGGGTATCTTCGCTGCCGTGATGCACGGACGGCGGATCGCCCTGCTGGGCGGCGGCCAATTGGGCCGCATGTTCATCGAGAACGCTTTGCGCTATGATGTGGAGGTGCACGTGCTGGACCCCGATCCGGCCTGCTCCTGCGCCCACCTCGCCCACCGCTTCGTCCAGGGCCGCTTCGACGACCGCGACACCGTGCTGCGCTTCGCCGTGGACGCGGACGTGGTGGGCATCGAGATCGAGCATGTGAGCGTGGAGGCCCTGGAGGAGCTGGAGCGCCAGGGCAAGACCGTGGTGCCGTCGCCGGCGGTGCTCCGCACCATCCAGGACAAGGGCCTGCAGAAGGCCTTCTACCGCGACCACGGCATCCCCACGGCGGAGTTCGCCCTGATCGCGGCCCCCTCGGAGATCGCCTTGCATCCGCAGCTGCTCCCCGCCTTCCTGAAGACCCGCACCGGCGGCTATGACGGCAAGGGCGTGATGCCCCTCCACACCCTCGCGGACGCCGCCAGGGCCTTCCCCGGCCCGTGCGTGCTGGAGAAGCGGGCCGACATCGCCCGGGAGCTGGCGGTGATCGCCGTGCGCACCACCGACGGGCGCACCACCGTGTACGATGCGGTGGAGATGGTCTTCGACCCGGTGCTGAACCTGGTGGACGTGCTGATCGCCCCGGCGACGGTGCCCCCGGACGTGAAGGCCCGCGCGGAAGCCCTGGCGGTGCAGGTGGCCGAGGCCTTCGGTGCGCCGGGCGTGTACGCCGTGGAACTGTTCCTCACGACCACCGGCGAGGTGCTGGTGAACGAGACGGCCCCCCGCGCGCACAACAGCGGGCACTTCACCATCGAGGGCTGCGCCAGCTCGCAGTACGACCAGCTGCTGCGCATCTACCAGGACTGGCCGCCAGGCGACACCCGCCTTCCCCGCCACGCGGCGATGATCAACCTGGTGGGCGAAGGCGGCACGGGGCCGGTGGACCTGCAGGGCATCGACGCGGTGCTGCGGATCCCGGGCACCTTCGTGCACCTCTACGGCAAGCGGGAGACGCGCACCGGCCGCAAGATGGGCCACATCACCGTGCTGGCCGGCTCCGCGGAGGAGCTCCGCTCGGCGATCGCGGCCATCAAGGCCGCCTGCCGCGTGGTGCCTCGCGCCCCGCTGACGATCGATGAGGAACGGCGATGAACGGGACCAACGAACGATAACCGATCACTGAACGACATGGTAGGCATCATCATGGGCAGCCGCAGCGACCTGGAGGTCATGCGTGAAGCGGCCGACGCGCTGAAGGAGCTCGGTGTCCCCTTCGAGCTCACGGTGGTGAGCGCGCACCGCACCCCCGAACGGATGGTCGCGTACGCGCAGGGCGCACGGGCCCGCGGCCTGCGGGCGATCATCGCCGGCGCGGGCGGCGCGGCCCACCTGCCCGGGATGGTGGCGGCCTTCACGTCGCTGCCCGTGATCGGCGTGCCGATCAAGAGCCGCAACAGCATCGACGGCTGGGATTCGCTGCTGAGCATCGTGCAGATGCCGGGCGGTGTGCCCGTGGCCACCGTGGCCGTGAACGGCGCGCAGAACGCGGGGATCCTCGCGGCGCAGATCATCGGGGCATCGGACAGCGCCCTGGCCGCCCGGCTCGACGCGTTCAAGGCGGGGCTGAAGGACAAGGTGGGCGAGGGCGTGGCCGCATTGAAGCAGCAGTTCCCGAACGGCTTCGACGCGTGAACCAGGCCAGCGGCCGCGCCGGACGCACCCATGTGCTGCGCCTGGGACCGGGCGCGGACGTCCGTGCCGCGCTGGCCGCCTGGTGCGAGGCGCAGGCGATCGAGGCCGCCGGCATCGTGAGCGCCGTGGGCAGCCTCTCCGAAGCGCGCCTGCGCTTCGCCGGTACAACGGAGGCCGCCCTCCTGCGGGAAGACCTCGAGGTGATCGCCTGCTCCGGGACACTGGCGCGCCATGGG
>JAFDZF010000097.1 GCA_018267055.1 Bacteroidota bacterium | reverse complement strand
TCCAGGCCACGTTCCGCAATCCGTCGGGCACGGTCGATGTGCGGTAGTTGTCCATGCGCAGCGGCGCCGCTGCGGGAGCATGCGTCATGCACGAGAAGTTGGCGCGATGTACGTGCAGGAGGTCCGGCAGCCAGGGTGGGTAGGCTTCGGGGTCCGCCAGCACGCGCTCGAGCAGGAACACGCAGAAGTCCAGTGGGCCGCCCATCAGACGCCGGTGCAGTGCGGCCCCTCGCTCATCGTTCCGGTCACCGATGTACCGGAGCCAGGCCTCGAAGAGCTGCCGATGGCCGAGGTGTGCCGCAACGGCCAGGCCGGGGATACGGCTGGCGTCCATCAGCAGGGAGAATTCGTCCAGGGCGTACAGCACCTCGGGCGTGAAGGCCGGCAGTGCAGGAAGGACGGGTTTGAAGTATGCGCCGAAGAGCTCGCGGTCGCTGGCCACCAAGGCCCGGTTCGCGGCATCCAGCCGCGGCGGCAAGGGAATGTCCAGGAAATGCCCCGAGCACCGGGTCTCCGGCAGGTCCTGGTACATGCTGGACTGTGCGAAGGGGCAGTAGGAGAACAGGTGCAGGGGACGTACGCCTTGCTGGGCAAGGGTGCCATAGGCCGTGAAGGTCTCCTCCAGGCTCTGCTCGTCCTCCGTGGGAAAGCCGATGATGAGCCCTGCGTTCGCCTGGATGCCATAAGCGCTGCAGCGCTCCACGACGGCAAGGGCCTCGGCCGGCGGGATGTTCTTGTGGATCTCCTTCAGCATCCGGGGCGATCCGCTCTCGATCCCGAAATAGATGGCATGGCATCCGGCGGCCGCCATATCGCGCAGCAGGGCATCGTCCACCGTGTCCGTTCGGGAGCTGCACGTCCATGACAGTCCGATGTCGGCTTCGATCAAGGCCTTGCACACGTCGCGGGCCCAGGTGCGGTTCGCCGTGAAAAGGTCGTGCGTGAAATGGATCCTGCGGGCTTGGTGGTGCTTGCGCATCTCGGCGACCTCGAGGAGGATCCGGGCCGGCGACTTCGTGCGGTGCCTGCGCTGCCAGAACGGTGACGTGGAGCAGAACGTGCATTGGAACGGGCACCCCCGGCCCACCTCCAGGAAAAGCTCCTCGTCCAGCGCGGACGTGTACAGGTCATAGGCCGGGAGCGGCAGATCATCCAGGTCGGCCACCAAGGCACGTGGAGCGCCCTGATGGATGGCGCCGGTGGTATCGCGTATCCAGGTCCCATCGACGGCCGTGAGGCCGCGGGTGGCGATCCTTTCCACCAGCTCGCAGAACGTGACCTCGCCTTCGCCCAGCACGATGGCGTCCACGGAAGGCCAGGTCCGCATGGTCCGTTCGGCCACGGCGGTGGCATGCGGACCGCCGAGCACCACGATGCAGCCCGGCGCGGCGCGTTTCACCTCCGCGCAGATCTGCAGGACGTGGTGGTACGAATCGCATTCGGTCATGAACCCCACGATGTCCGGGCCGGTCCTGACGATCTCCTGGGCGATCGATGCATAGAACCCTTCGTCGTTGGTGATGATGTCGCGGTTGATGCGGTCGTTCACGTCGAAGATCACCGGGGTGATCCCCAGCTTCTCCCGCAGGGCGCCCGCCAGCATCAAGAGACCCAGGGGGGCGAAGCCGTACATCGTGGCGCTTGAGGGGCGGAAGTCGGATCCGAGCACCACGCCATGGCGGGTGTGCGGGCTGGTGGAAAGGACGATGCGCATGACGGGTGGTGGGATGTGCAGGTACCCGGATCAGGGAGTGGGCCGTTCCGCCTGACCGATGGGGGAGTGCTGCAGTTGGGCGGTGCGGACGATGAGGCTCACTTTCTCGAAATCGGAGGCACCGCAGGAAGTGAGGTCGCCATGGCGGGCGTGCGACATGGCCGGGCACCGCGATGAGCAATAGAACATGTCATTGTGCAGCGGGCAGCCGGTACAGGTGTCCTCGAACGCGGCCCAGCTGGAGTCGCGTATGGGCCAGTGCGACCGCCAGGCCTCGGCGAAGCTCCGGCCCTTGACCGAGCCGGGGGAAAGGATCTTCTCGCCGGCGCACATCGTGCAGGGGTACAGTGTGCCGTCGGCACATACATAGCAGAGGTAGCGCCCGCTGGAGCACCGGTCCGTCATGAACGCCAGGGTAAGCCCGTAGTTGAAGATCTGCCCGACGCACAGCCCCACTTCGCGGTGGTAGGCATGCTCCCATTTCACCTCCTTCATCCAGAACGCGGCCGCCTGAGGCACATCGGCGGGCACGTTCTCCAGCCACGCGCGGTTCTTCTTCGCCCGCTCGCCGATGGGGGAGAACGGCACGCTCCGCACGGAGACGCCATGCTCCTCGGCCCATGCGATCATGTCGTCGAGCCGGTCCACATTGCGGCGGTTCGTGTTGGTCATGATGTTCCCGGGGAAGCCGTGCGCCTTGCATCGCTGGAGGGTACGCGCGGCCATCCGGAACTCCCGCTCGATATCACGCCCGGGAATGTGCAGGTCGTCGATGCTCACGCTGATGATCACGCCGTCCCGGGGCAGCTGGGCCAGCAGTTCGTCCGAAAGGTGCAGGCCGTGCGTGGCGATGCCCACCAGCACATCGCGTTCGCGGGCATGCCGGACGAAATCCACGAACGAAGGGTGCAGCGTGGGTTCGCCGCCGGTGAAGGCGATGGCCCATACGCCCATGTCGGCCATCTCGTCGATAAGCCGGTGGATCTCCGCGTCGGACAGCTCTTCCGCGCGCGGCTTGCCGCCATCGATGTAGCAGTGCGGGCACTTGAGGTCGCAGCGCTTCGTCAGCTCCAGCCACACCAGCGGAGGCGTGTGCAGGTGGAAGGGTTCCCGGATGTCGAGCGTCCTCAGCTCGTAGGGGGCCAGTTCCTCGAACGGGCCGTTCCGCTCCAGCACGGGCAGCGCGTCCGCGTTCACCAGCAGGATGCGCCCATCGGGGTAGCCCACGAGGTAGCCGAAGTACTCCTTGTTGTACCGGATCGGGCTGTGGTCCGAGATCCCCATGGGTTCATGGTTCGATGAACTCGCCGCCCTCCAGGTCCGCGAGCACGGTGTCCAGCGTTCCCTCGGCCAGCTCCGGGCGGAGGGCGCGCAGCTTCTCCAGGATCTGCTCGGCCGAATGGGAGCCGTCCACGTAGGACCAGATGCGCTCCCCCACTTCGTCCAGCTCGATGAAGCGGGCGCGCGCCGTATTGTGCAGCACGATGCCGTTGGCCGTGAACGCCCACATCACCGCTTCGTTCTTCTTCAGCATGGATGCGCTCAGAGATAAAGGACGGCGTCGCCGAACTCGAAGAACAGGTAGCCCTCGCGCTTGGCCACTTCGTAGCTCTCCAGCAGGAGGTCCTTCCCGCAGAAGGCCGCATCCAGCACCATCAGGCTGGTACGATAGGGGTGGAAGTTCGTGAAGTAGTGGTCCACCACCTGGAACGCATGGCCCGGCCGGATGTACAGGTCGGACCGCTGCTGCATCGCCCGCACGCGGCCGTTCGTCGCCGCCGATTCCACCGTGCGCATGGCCGTGGACCCGCAGGCGATCACCTTGTTCCCCCGCTCCTTCGCCGCATTGATCAGGTCCGCCGCCGCTTCCGGCATGTGGAACCATTCCTTGTTCACCGCGTGGTCCTCGATGTCCTCTTCGAGGAAGGGGAGCCAGCTGCCCACGGAATGCAGGGTGATATAAGCCTGCGCGATCCCCGCGGCCGACAGGTCCGCAAGAAGCCGGGGAGTGAAGTGCAGGCCCGCGAGCGGGCTTTCAATGGCGCCTTCCTGGCTGGAGAAGCAGGGGTTCAGGTACTCGACCTCCCAGTACCGCGAATAGAAGAACGATGTGATGGGATAGCCTTCGGCCTTCAGGATCTCCGTGAGGCTGGTCCCCAGCGCTTTCACCAAGCACAGGTCGTTGGGTGCGATGTGGTCCTGCACCACTTCGAACAGGGACCGCCCGGCCCGGATGTACACGCCCGGTCGCACATGGTGGCCCGGGTAGATGCGGCACAGCGCCTGGTCGTTCTCCTCATAGTGCACGAACTGCACCTCCACCTGGGCCTCGTTGTGGGCCACATGCGCCTTCAACAGCCCCGGGATGCGCTTGCTGTTGTTCAGCACCAGCACGTCGCCCGGTGCCAGGAGCTCCGGCAGCGAGCGGACGAAGGCATGGCGCTGTGCCTTCCGTTGCCGGTCGACCACCAGCATGCGGCCGAGGTCCCGTTGGCCCAGGCGCACTTCCCGAGGGGAGGACGCGATGTTCTCCCCTCCGAGGGCATATTTCAGTTCCTCGACCTTCATGGGTGTATGCGATAGAAAGGACCGGAACGCGCCGGGCCGTCACTGGGCGACGCCCAGTACGGCGGCCATGCTGGCGATCTTCTCGTTGATCACATCGATGGCCGCCGGCCGCTGGCGCCCTTTCAGCTCGGCCTGGGGTTCGCCCAGCAGGGCGGAGTGGATGTGGTTGATGCGCCATCCCTTCGGGGTGGATTCCCACACCACGCTCTGCTTGAGGTTGGCCACCACCTGGTCCTGGGTGATCTGCACCACCTGGTAGACGATGCCGACCTCGCCCAGCTCCTGCACCTGGCGGCTGATCACGGTCACCTTCCGTTTCGTGCTCGTCAGCGCCCGTTCGAAGTGCTCGCGGTAGCTCTTCTTTCCCTTGAACGGCTCCGCCCGTGTGTTGGTGAAGACCACCACGTTGTCGGTGAGGAAATCGAACCAGGCCTTGCTGGCCGATTCATAGGCACGGTCCATGCGCGACATCGTGGCTTCGAGCTCGGAGGAAGTGGCTGACTTTGCCATGGCGGGAACGGTGTTTTATGGTTGTTGAATGGTCAGGTACGTCCGATAAGGGTGCGTACCTGTTCGCTTGCGACCGTAAGACAACGCTTTCGTTCGGGAAGGGATACGGCGAGCGCGTATCACTGTCCTTCCATGAAGCCCGATCATCCGCTGGGATGGAGCCGATCCGCATGTCAAAAATGGCTGCGCGAGGAGGCGTTCACAATACCCGCATCCGGGTATTTATGGCAAGAACGTGTTCAGGGAACGAAGAAGGAGAGCCGGATCGGGACAAGTGTTGTCCTTCGGAAGAATGGTCCACCGAGATCGGATGTGCGGGTGCCCATCAGGTCCTGAAGCCGCACCGGTCACAGCTCGATCGTCCGCTCCACGCCCACTTCCTGCAGGAAGCGCGCGTCGTGCGACACCACCAGCAACGTGCCTTCGTAACCGGCGATGGCTTTCTCCAGCATGCCCATGTTGTGGATGTCCAGGTTGTTGGTGGGCTCGTCCAGCACCAGCAGGTCGATGGCGTGCTCGCCGAGGGTGAGCCCGCACAGCACCAGGCGCAGGCGTTCGCCGCCGCTCAGTGCGCGACCGGGCTTGTCCCAGTCGGCGGGAGGGAAGAGGAAGTGGTCCAGCCGGGTCTTGATCACCTGTTCTTCGGTGCCGGCCGCGGCGGCGCGGCGGGCCTGTTCCACCACGGAGGCCTCGTCATCGATCCGCGAATAGTGCTGGTCCAGGTATACAGGGTGGGCGATGGCCCGGTGGATCGTGCCGGTCGAGGGCTGCATTGCGCCGGTGATCAGCTGTAACAAAGTGGTCTTGCCGGACCCGTTGGGTCCCTTCACGGCGATGCGCTCACCGCTCCGGATCCGCAGGTCCAGGTCCGCGGGCCAGAGGCGCCGGCCGGCGCGCACCACGTTCAAGCCGCTCGCCTCCACCAGCACCTTGCCTTTGTGCAGCGCCGATGGACCGAACCCGAAGCGCATCCAGGCGGTGTCCGACAAGGCGGCACGCCGCTCGCGGAGCCCTTCCGCCAGCTCGGACACCTTGCCAGCATGCACGCCTTGTAGGCGCGCGGTGCTGCGCTGGGCTTGGTCGCGGAAGGTGTTCATCACGATCGTGGGCAGTCCGGCCTTCTCCTGCTTGCGCTTGCCGCGGGCATCCAGCTTCTGCTGGCGCTCGGCGCTTTCGCGTTCCACCTGCCGCGCCTTGCGCAGCGCCTTCGTCTGCGTGCGCACGGCCTCGGCCAGCGCCTGCTCCTCCGCGGCCCGCTGTTCCTCATAGAAGCGATAGTCGCCTCCGTAATGCGTGAGGCCCGATGGCCCCAGCACATGTACGGATGTGCAGCGGTCCAGCAAGGCGCGATCGTGGCTCACCACCACCAGCGCGCCACCGTGGTCGCGCATGCGCTCCTGGAGCACCCGCCGGCCATCGGCGTCCAGGTGATTGCTCGGCTCGTCCAGCAGCAGCAGCTCCGGGGCGTGCACGTCGATGACGGCCAGCAGCACCTTGGTGTGTTCGCCGCCGCTCAGGGTCTCCAAGGGCTGCAGGAGGTCCACCGCGCTCAGCCCCCAATGGGCCAGGGCGGCCTGGCAGCGTACGTCCAAGGTCCAGTCATCGTCGAGCGTGGCCAGGTGCGCTTCCGTGGCCTCACCCGCCAGGATGCGGTGCAGCGCATGCAGCTTCTCCGCCACGCCCAAGGCATGCGCCACGGTACGGGCCGGTATACCGCCCACGCTTTGGGGTACGTGGTAGGGGATGCGCTCGCGGACCACTTGGCCGCTGGTGGGTGCAAGCGCGCCGGCCATGATGCGCAGCAGGGTGCTCTTGCCGGTGCCGTTGTTGCCGATCAGCGCCACCTGCTCGTGGCGGCCGACGGAGAATGAGAGGCCGCGGAACAAGGGGGCGCGGCCGGGATGGGTGAATGAAACGTCGTGCAGGACAAGCATGGCTTCTTTCGTTCGGTGTGGGACGGAACGGCGCGCTCAATGGCGGGCGCCGGGTCTTGCCGGAAAGAAGCGGGTCTCACATGCGCTTGTCGGTGCGTGGAATGGACGGCGAAGATAGGGCGGGCGGCCGGGCTTGGTCAGCTGGCGTGCTTCCGGAACGCGCGGAACAGGAAGTTCTGCACGGTGTCGAACGGGGTCGCATGATCCACCGTGAAGCACTTGATGCGCTGGAACATCGGCAGGAGGCGTGCGGTGGGCCGCCGCCGGGGATCGGCTGGAAGAAGCATCCCACATGGGCTAGTGGGTCGGAATGCTGTGCGAGGATAGCGTTCAGTTCACCTGAGCAGCCATGGCATACGACAGATGCTTCGTACGGATGGCCTCCAGGCTCTTCGTAAGGTCCTTGAAGGTCGTTGGGGTCCAGATCCGGTGCAGGTCCCACCCTTGGTCGGCGAGTACCGTGCTCCTGAACAGTTCCCATACGATCGGATCCGGTGTTTTGCGATAGCGCGTGAAGTCGGCCAGGACACCGATGGTCACGTCCGCAGGATGGCCGGGATGGGTCAGCGCCACGTCCACGCAAAATCCATCATTGCCCCAGTAGACGCGATTACCCATGCCATGTCGCTCGCTGAACCAGAGCCCAAGGCTCTCGGCCACCAATGAAGGAGAGGACGTTGCATGAACATCACTACGGGTCATCACCTCTTCATGCAGCGTGTTCACCTGCTCCTGCCATGCCTTGAACAGCTCGGCCAGGTGTTCAGCATAGCGTAGGTACCCATAGAGATGATGGCGTCCCGTGAAGATCTGCCCTTCTGTGAGCGGTGCCTGGCCGGCATACTCGGCACGGGGGATCGACGTGAGGATGTGGACCTTCTCTCTCGCTCTCGTCACGAGCACGTGCAGCCGGCGCTCTCCACCGGCCCTGGAAAGTGCGCCGAAATTCCT
>JAFDZF010000096.1 GCA_018267055.1 Bacteroidota bacterium | reverse complement strand
TGTCCCAGGCCGCCGGCAGCGTGGGCTTCCAGCAACACGCTGTCCTGATCGCAGTGCAGGTACATGTCGTGGGCGTCGATCGCGATCGGCGTGTAGTCCAGCAGGGTGATGGTCAGCGTATCATAGAGGACCGTGCCGCAGGAGGAGGCCCATGCGGCGGCGATCGTCAGGCCTTCGGCGCCCTCGGCCGTATCGTCGCGGACCGCGCCGACGGGGAACGAGACGGAGGTGGAGCCGTTCGGGATCGTCACCGTTCCGGGGATGATGGGCGTGACGTCCCCGGGGGTGATGCCATTGCCGGCGGAGGCCAGCGTGACCACGGCGTCACCGTGGGTGCCGCTGCGGGTGAGGGTCACCACGGCGTTCCCGCAGCCTTCGGTCAGGGTGCCGTCGCCCTGGGGCGTGGTCGCGGTCGCCACCAGGGAGCTCGCTGAGGAGAAGCTGCCGCCTTCGATGAACACGGCCGAGTCCAGGGTGCCATCCGTGCCGTTCGCGATGACCATCTTGATGTGGTAGATCTGGCCGCATTGCACCGTCGCATGGGCGGTCAACGGCACGGTGAAGCCGTCCAGTTCCACGGTGGTGGTGGGGTTGAAGAAGGGATCGGGCTCCGGATTGTCCACGTAGAAGATGCTGTTGGCCTGCCAGTTCGGATCCGATGCGGCGCAGGTGGAGGCGTTCCCACCATTGCTGCCCGGCACACCGGGGTTCACGGTATTGATGGCCACAGGAATGCCGGTACCGGGCACCCGGGCCAGGTTGATGGCCTGGTGGGAGAAGGGCCCGCTGATGCCGGGGCCGCTCAGGAAGAAGCCGAACGCATCGTTGAAGTTGGTGCACACGTATTCGGGATACTCCTCCGACCCGAAGACGAAGCGGAAACTGATCGAGTCACCCGTGGGAATGAAATCGAATTCCAGTGCCGCCACGCAGTGCTGGCTGCCACCGGAGAAGACCATCAGGTCCGGGTCGGGCGTCTCATTGGGCGATGCGGGCGAGACGGTGGAGCCGGTCAGGAAGTTGGGTCCTGGGAGCTGTATCACCTTGCCGGTGCAGATCGTGATGCCGCCGGCCAGGCCGATGTTCGAGGCCACCCCATTGAAGGAGCCGATCTGGTCATTGGTGGTGGCGAGCGGCACGCCGTTGAAGGTCACATTGCTCACCGCCACGCCCTGGCCCACCAGGATGTCGTTCACCAGGGTGATCGGGTCCTGGGAGTTGTCCACGGTGAGCTGGGCATGGAGGGCCCCGCCCAGGAAGAGGAAGGGCAGGGGCAAGGCGCGCAGCAGGGAGCGGTTCGTCAGCGGTGTCATCGGATGGATGACGACCAAGGTCCACCGGCGGCCATGCCCATGCCGTCACGGACGGGATGGTCCGTTCGTTTCGTTGTCGCAGTGGGCGGGCCTCAGCTCCCTTCGCGCGCGGTGAGCAGGGTGGCGATCTGCTCCTTGTAGTTGCGGCCGCTGAGCACGTGCTGCCCGTTGCTCATGGTGAACATGAACTCGTTGTTGCCGCTGTAGCGGGCATTGCGCACGTGGGCCATGTTCACCATGTAGCTCCGGTGGATCCGCACGAAGACGGCGGGGTCCAGCTCGGTCTCCACCAGGTTCATCGTCATCCGCAGCAGGTAGTGGCGGGCCTTCGTCTGCAGCACCAGGTAGTTGCCTTCGGCCTTGATCCAGATCACGTCCTTCACCGGCACACGGTACTCGCGGCCCTTCTCCTTGATCACGATCACGTCGCTGAACTCCTTGCGTGCGTTCAGGTGGCCCTGCACCAGGTCCATCAGCTTCCCGGCCAGCCGCTTGTTCTCCTGCATCTCGATGAAGTCCTTGGCGCGGGCCAGCGAGGTGAAGAAGCGGTCGTCGTCGTACGGCTTCAGCAGGTAGTCCACCGCCTTCACGTCGAAGGCCTTCAGGGCATAGCGGTCGTGCGCGGTGACGAAGACCACGAACGGCGCCTGTCCCGCCGGGAACCGGTTGATCACCTCGAAGCCGTTCAGCTGCGGCATCTGGATGTCGAGGTACATGAGGTCCACGGGCTCCTGGCGGATGGCCTCCAGGGCCTCGGCACCGTTGCGGCATTCGGCCACCACGCGGATGGCGGGATCGGTCCCCAGCAACCGCATCACGCGCGAGCGCGCGGCCGGCTCGTCATCGACGACGATGGTGCGGATGTTTCTCATGCCTTGATCGTTCCTTGGTCTCGAAGGGGATGGTGATGCTCACCAGGAAGCCTTCCCCGTCCCGCGAAACGGCCTTGAACCGGCCCTGGGCGCCATGCAGCAGCGAGAGCCGTTCGCGCACGTTGCGCAGCCCGATGCCGCCATTGGCCAGGGCGTTCGCCACGTTCGGGCACCCCTTGCCGTTGTCCCGCACGTGCAGCAGCAGGAAATCGTGCTCGCGGCGGGCCTCGATGGTGATGCACACCTCGTCGCTGGTGGCGTCCAGTCCGTGCTTGATGGAGTTCTCCACCAGCGGTTGCAGCACCATGCCCGGCACCAGGGCGTTCTGGCACTCCCAGGGGATGTCGTACCGTACCTGCAGCCGGTCCTTGAAGCGGATCGCCTCGATCCCCAGGTAGTTGCCCACGTGGTCCACTTCGTGGATCAGCGGCACCTCCTCGTTCCGTTCCTCGTCGAGCGTCGTGCGCAGCAGTTCGCCCAGGCGCGAGAGCACGGTGCGCGCGCTCTTCCGGTCCTCGTCCATCAGGGCGCTCACGGTGTTCAGCGTATTGAAGAGGAAGTGGGGCTGCAGCTGCTTCTTCAGCGCGAGGAGCTGGGTGGTCCGCAGCTCGTTCTGCAGCTGGAGCACGCGGGTACGCTCCTCCCGCACCTGGCGGCGGGTCTCCATGTACATCAGGAGCACCAGCAGCAGCCAGTATTCCATGAAGCGCTGCACCACGCCGCTGGGCAGGCTCAGCAGCACGCCGCGCAGCATCTCGGACCGCCAGGTGATGCTGCCGCTGTTGTGCAGGATGAGGATGTAGAGCGTGCTGTTGAACACCTCATGCAGCGTGCACAGCAGCAGGCCCAGGCCGAAGTGGATCAGGATGGGGCGCCAGATCGGATGCCCCTTCAGTGGCCAATGCTTGGACCACCGGTTGACCAGCGGCAGCACCAGGGCCCAGGTGAAGAAGTTCAGGAAGGGGATGGGCGCCTGCTTCCACCAGTCGAAGAGGCTGAGGTCGGTGCCCATGTGGGTGCGCCCGATGAAGGACGTGTAGACGAACACCACGGACAGCAGGCCGGCCGCGATGAGCACGGTCCGCATCGGCACCGGCGAGCTCGCGAAATAGGAACGGATGGCGGCCAGCAGCTTCATCTGCAGGTCATGGATGATGCGGGAGCGTTCGGGACGGCGTTCGGGAGGGGGCGCCTGCCCCAAGGGGCCGGGTCCGCTAGCCAAGTTAATCGTTGGGCGCGTTCGGCTCCGCGGAGGAGGGGCTGGGGCGGCTACAGAGGCCATGCAAGCAGGGGCGAGGGATCCGGATAAAAGGGACTTGCAGGCGGAGCGGCCTTGCCCCTTCCAAAGTACCCGGTGGCGTTGCCCGGCTTCCGGCCGGATGGGATGGTCCGTGTCTTTCGGGGTGGGAGCGGTCCGGGCCGTCCGGCGCGGTCAGCGCAGCAGCGTGACGTGCCCGATGTACTCCCGCATGATGCGGTCCACGCTGCTGCGGGCCAGCAGGCGCCAGGCGTAGATGTCGGTCTTCGGGGCCTCCCCCTTCACCGTGCCGTCCCAGCCCTTGCCGGGCTCCGCGGAAGTGAAGATCTCGGTGCCCCAACGGTCGAAGATCCGCAGTATGTAGTCCTTTTCCACCTGGTCGCTCACCACGGGGACGAAGAGGTCGTTGACACCGTCGTTGTCCGGGGTGAAGGCATTGGGCACGAACACGCTGAACACGCCATCGATGATCACGGTGCGCACGATGGTGTCGCGGCAGCCGAACTCGTTGGTCACGATCAGCTGGACGGGGTACGCGCCGCCCCCGTCGCCGGGGAAGGTGGCGGAGAAGGTGGAGGTATCGGCGGAGGAGGGAAGGGCGTCCGGCAGTTGCCAGGCCCAGGCGATGGCGTCGGAGGTGGACCGGTCCGCGAAGGTGATCTCCGGATGGAAGTAGTCGGTCTTCATCGGATCATGGACGAAGTCCGCCACCGGCGAAGGCATCACGTGCACCAGGTGGTAGAGCGTGGTATCGCCCTCGCATCCGGCGGGGGAGGTCACGGTGAGGCTCACGGAATAGGTGCCGGCATCCTGGTAGGTATGCGGTACCTGGCAGTCCGTGGAGGTGGCGCCATCGCCGAAGTCCCAGGTGCAGCCGCCGATCATGCCCGGATCGGTGGTGTTGCTGAACTGCACGGGCAGGGGGGCACAGCCGCTGTCGGGCTCCACGAAGAAGGTGACCACCGGAAGGCCGTAGGCGGTGACGGCGTCCTGCTGGGTGACGGTGGCGCTGCAGCCCAGCGCATTGGTCATGGTGAGCGAGATGGTGTAGCTGCCGGGCGTGGAATAGGTCGCCGCCGGATCGTTCTCGGTGCTGGTGGTCCCGTTGCCCAGGTCCCAGAGCGCGGTCTGGTCCGTGGTCCCGGGCGTGTGGTTGGTGAACTGCACGTTCAGGGGGACGCATCCGCTGTCCGGTGCGAGGACGAAGGCGGGCGCCGGTGTGGGCAGGATGGTGATCAGCTGGCTCTGGGTGACATCGTCCTGGCAGCCGAACGCATTGGTCACTTGCAGCAGCACGTTGTAGATGCCGGGGGTCTGATAGGCATGCGTGGGTGAGCAGTCACCCTGTACGATCTGGCCATCCCCGAAGGACCAGGTGCAGGTGTAGTTGCCGGCCGGGGAGGTGGTGTTGGTGAAGTGCACCGCCGTGCCCACGCATCCGGTGGTGGTGTCGGTGGTGAAGGCGGCCACCGGCGTGGGATGCACGGTGATGAGGTCCTGGAAGAGGCTGTCGGTGGTGCAGCCCAGGGCGGACGTGACGGTGAGGCGCACGTCGTACGATCCCGGCTGGGTGTAGGTATGGGTGACGGTGCCGGAGCCCGCGGTGCTGCCATCGCCGAGGTCCCACAGGAGGGTGCCGCTGAGGGCGGGATCGGTCTGGTTGGAAAGCTGGACCACCAGCGGGGCGCAACCGGCCTGGGGCGTGGCGGTGACCAAAGGGACAGGGTATTGCACGGTGACCTCCTTCTGGGCCAGGGCGCAGGAGCCGTCCGCGCGGATGACGCGCATGGCGTACATGCCGGCACCCAGGCCCAGGGCGGATGCGTTGAGCACCGGTCCGGTCTGCCCGACGATGGCCACGCCGTCCAGGTACCATTGGTAGGCATTGGGCGGCACGTCATAAGGGGCGGCGGTCAGCACCAGGTCATTGGTGCAGGGGTGGCCGGTGCGGGTCACGGCCACTTCCGCGTTCTCTAGGCGGAAGTCGTCAACGAAGAAGTAGGGCCAGGTGGAATTGTAGGAGATATAGTCCTGGGGAACAGGGCAGGTGGGTCCGAACATGATGGCCTGCACATCGAAGGGTGCCGTGAACGTGAACGCGATCTCCTGCCAGGCGTTCACGGGCGTATAGGTCACGTGGCCGAGCTCCGTCCAGCCCAGGTCGGAGGCGCAGTACGTGGCCGGCATCGGGTTGCCCCATATCGGATCATAGAAGACATAGGGTTCCGTGGGGCAGCTGGCATAGCCGTAGATGGCCAGGTCGATCGGCCCCATGTTGAGCGGGAGGTGAGGGATGATCCCTCCGGGCCATTGGAAGTTGCTCAGTCGGGCGGCCGCCACGTTGAAGCCCAGTTCGTAGGTCTGGCCCGTCTGCATGGGCGCGGATAGGCAGGTGGTGAGGAATTCATAGTGGCTGTCCTGCCAGCTCCAGTCCGTAAAAGCGCCGAATCCAGCGACGCCGCTGCCGTCCGGCACTGGCTGCGGGATCGCAGCAGGCATGAAGTCGCAGTTGAAATACTCCGCCGAGGCGCTCACCATGTAGTTCATCCAGCCCGTGGCGCACGGGAAGTAATCAGCAGGGCCTTCCGGACAGCAGCCGTGGTCCTCGAAGGACCCATTGCTGATCAGGTTGACCGGCGGCGGAAGCAGGGTGCAGGGGCAGCCATTGGTGTCGTTCAGGTCCACCAGGCCGTTGCCGTCGTCGTCCACGCCGTTGTCGCAGATCTCCTGGGCGGGGACGAGCCCGGGCAGTAGCAGGAGCGCCAGGGCGGTCAGGGCATGGCGGAGCGAGCGGTGTGGGCTTGATGGGTGCAGCATGGGCTATCGGCGGTACAAGGCTGACGCGGAAGGAGGATGGACGGTGTAGCGGATGGGATGGGCCGTTAATGCTGTTGCGGGCCTAAAGGTGATAAGCAAGGAGCCGCTGCCCGCCAGGCCGACGTCCATTCGGTGTCGTTCAGGTCCACGAGACCGTTGCCGTCGCCGTGGATCCCCTGCGCCACCAACAGCGAGGCCAGGCAGAGGCCCGGCATCGCGAAGGCGAATGTGCGGGAACCTCTGCCTGGCCTTCTTCATGGGCGCAGGAACTGCGTGGCGATCAGCGGGCCACCACGGCGCGCACGTACCGCACGGCGCCGTTCGCCAGTTGGGCTTCGATCGTGTACAGGCCCTGGGGCAGGCGGTCCACGTCGATGGCCGTCTCGGTGCGCAGGTTGGCGGAGCCGGCGGCCACCAGGCGGCCTTCAGCGTCCAGTACGCGGTAGGCGCCGATGCGCTCCGCGGCACGCAGCACGATCCGGTCGTTCGCAGGCACCGGGAACACGCGCAGGTCGCTGGTCGCCCCCGAGGCGTCGGTGATGCCCGTGGGGTTCGCGTCCACGGTGGCGCAGGCGGTGGCGCTGCCGCAATCATCCGTGGTGGTCAGGCACACGGTGTAGATGCCCGCGGCGGCATAGGTGTGCGTGGGCGAAGCCGCGTCGCTCGTCTGGCCATCACCGAAATCCCAGGTGTAGGTGCCCGTGGTGCCGGTGTTCGTGAAGGTCCACTGCAGGGCGCTGCCGCCCATGGCCGAGGTGAAGGAGGCGGCCACGGCGCAGCAGGGGTCATAGGTGCTCACGGCCACTTCCTGCTGGCCCATCGTATAGGGGAAGGCGGTGAAGCCCGAGCCGGTGGTGCTGGTGAAAGAGGCCACGAGGGCCGTGGCGGGCGTCCAGGTGATCTCCGGCTCCATGGCATTGCAGTCCACATCGCCATTGACGTCGGTCACGATCAGTTGGGCGTCCCAGCGGGTGGGCACCGTGACGTTGGTGAAGCCGAGGACGGAATAGCTGCCGTCCGCGTGGGGGAAGAGCGCCATGCCGTTGTCCGAGCCGCTGGTACCGTAATATTTGGTCGAGAGCAGTGTGCCGTCCGCAGCGAACTTGCCCCAGGCGATGTCATAGTCGCCGCCGCCGCCGGGGAAGAACTGCGGGTGGGCCAGCCAGGTCACGCTGCCGTCCGTGCCGGTGATCAGTTGCGCCACCTCGATGCCGTTCGGCATGAAGCGGGTCCACACGTGGTCGCCCGTGCTGGTGAGCTTGGTGATGAACGCGGAGACGCCGCCGACAACGAAGCCCAGCGAACGCCCGCCCACGTAGATGGAGCCGTCGGCGGCCTCCGCGATGCAGTAGAGCTCGTCCACGCTGGTGCCGCTGCTCACGCTGCGCGCCCACAGCTCATTGCCGAGGGCATCGGTGCGCACCACATAGCCCGAGGGGCTGAAGCCCGTGCCCAGCTCATCGCCATACCCCACCACGGCGAAGCCGCCGTCGGCCAGCTCGATCGGCTGGTATGCCCAGTCCCATCCTGCGGAGCCGTAGGTCTTGGACCACAGCATGGCGCCGTCGGCATCCAGCTTGGCCAGCAGGAAGTCGTACGCATTGCCCGTGCCCATGTCCGCCCGGCCGGAGGCGATGAAGCCGCCGTCGCTGGTGTTGCTCAGGTAGTGCAGGGCATTGGAGCTCAGCACGTCGATCCGCTGCGCGTTCACCAGGTTGCCGTCCAGGTCGATGTGCAGGATGACCCCATCCCGCGAGTTGGTCACCGCGCCCATGGTGTAGCCCACCAGCACGAGGCCATTTTCGTTCACGCGGAGGGCGTCCCCGTAGATCCCCTCCTCGGTGAAGAAGGGATAGGCGTTCGTCCAGATGTGTTCGCCCGTCGCGGAGAGGCGGGTGACCTGGAGGTCGTTGTCGTTGTTCACGGAAGCGAAGTAGTAGTTGCCTTCGCTGTCCGTGGTCGCGCCATGGATATCGATGGCCCCAGGCATGATCAAGCGCTGTTCGAAGGGGACCTGCGCGCGCGTCGGCAGGGCCAGACCGCACAGAAGGGAGCAGGAAAGGGCGAGTGTCGCAGAGTAGAGGATGCGCATGTAAGGACCGATGTTTCCACAAAAATGGAAGGGTGGGCCGCCCAAGGGGCATCGGTCTGCCCGCCGTTGAACGGTCCACCCCATCCAGGCCCGGGAATGCCGCGTCCGCGCTCAGTCCTTTTCCGCCTCCCAGGCGCTCGTGTCCACCCCCAATCTACGCAGGCACTTCAGCGAGTTCGCCTTCACGCCGGCGGGCGGGTACATGCTCAGGCTCTTCTTGAAGCTCTTGATCGCCGCTCCCGGCTGGCCGTTGGTCATGTAGCCTTCGCCCAGGCTGTCGAACACGTTCGGGTCGTCGGGGTGGCGCTTCGCGTTCAGCTCGAACAGCTTCACGGCCTCGGCCTTTTTTCCCTGGTTCAGCAGCGCATAGGCGTAGGTGTTCAGTTCGCCGTTGGTCGCTTCCGCCACCATCCGCTGGCGGATGGCCTCCGCCTCGGCGGTCCTTCCCTGTTCGGTGAGCAGGTCGGCCTTCAGCGTCCGGTTCTCGAAGTTGGGCCGCAGGGCGATGGAGCGGTCCACCCAGGCCATGGCGCGGTCCGGCGCGATCTTCTCCAGCTGGCAGTACTTCGCCGCTTCGTACCAGGCCTCCCAGCCGAAGGCGGTCAGGCCGCGGAGCTGGTCGTCCAGGCCCGCGAGGATGATCCCGTGCACGTCCACGCCCAGGCGTACCGGCACCTCCAGCTTCTCCCAGCGCATCACCAGCGTGGTGGTGCTGTCCGTCACGTCGGTGAAGGTGTACGTCACCTGCTCGGTCAGGGGGCAGGGGCGCGGGGTCACGGTGGCGCGCACCGCATCCTTCTCGGGGGTATAGAAGAACGAGCCCCAGGCGGTGTGGTCCTTGCTGAGGATCACCGTCCACGTGGTCGGGGTGGGGATCATGTGCAGGCCGTAGGTGCCGGCGGGCACGGCCTGGCCTTCCACCCGCGCGTCATGGGCGAACGTGATGGTCGTGTTCTCGTTGGCGCCGGCGCGCCACACCTGGCCATAGGGCACCACATCGCCCCAGATGGTGCGCCCCTTCACGCTGGGGCGGGAGTGGTCCACGGTGATGTCGGTGATGCCGAGGCGCTGCGTCACGGTGGCGTGCTGGCTTTCGCGCGGAAGGTCCAGCAGGGTGTATTGGCCGCGGAAGGGGCCGGCGAGCAGCGCGCAGGCGCACACCAGGAGGGTTCGGGTCCACATGGCGACAAGGGGTCGGGGATGAAAAGCTAGTCCACGCGGCAGGCAACAGGGCGGTCCTGTGCGCGGACCGTGGATCGCGTGACCGACGGTGCGGCCAAGCCGCATGTGCACAGGCCCTCTTATCCGCCCACCTGTTCCTGCAGCACCTTGGCGATGGGCTCCTTGTAGGAGCGCCCGCTCACGATGCGCTCGCCGTTGCTCATGGTGAAGATGAACTCGTTGTTGCCGCTGTAGCGCGTGCTGCGCACGTGGGCGTTGTTCACCATGTAGCTGCGGTGGATGCGCAGGAAGCGCACGGGGTCCAGCTCGGTCTCCACCGCGTTCATCGTCATCCGGTAGAGGTGGTGGCGGTCCTTCGTCTGCAGGTGCAGGTAGTTGCCTTCGGCGCGCAGGTAGATCAGGTCGTCCACGGCCACCACGTGCTCGCGGCCCTTGTCGCGGATGGTGAAGGTCTCGGTGTACTCATGCTGCTCATGCAGGTGCCCGCGCACCAGGTCCATGAGGCGGCCGGTGAGCTTGTCGTTGGTGCTCATGCTGATCAGCTTCTTCGCCTTGGCCATGGAGGCGTGGAAGCGCTCGTCGTCGTAAGGCTTCAGCAGGTAGTCCACGGCGTTCACCTCGAAGGCTTGGAGCGCATAGCTGTCGTAGGCGGTGACGAAGACGGTGACGGGCATGCGGGCGGGCCCGATGCGGCGCACCACTTCGAAGCCGCTCATCTGGGGCATCTGCACGTCCAGCAGCACCAGGTCGGGCTTGTGCTTCAGGATGGCCTGCACGGCCTCGCCGCCGTTGCGGCATTCGGTCACCACGTCCAGCGCGGCGTCCTGTGCGGCCAGTTCCACCAAGCGCTCACGGGCATCGGGTTCATCGTCCACGATGAGGGTGCGGATGCGTTTCATGGTCTGCGTGTTCGAAGGGTATGGAAAGGTCCACCCGGAAGCCGCGGCCGCCGGGCGATGAAGCGTTCATGGAGGCATGCCCGCCGTAGAGCGTGCGCAGGCGCTCGCGCACGTTGCGCAGGCCGATGCCGCCGTGGTCCAGCGCGCGGGCGATGTCGGCGCAGCCGCGGCCGTCGTCCACGATGCTCAATAGCAGCCTGCCGTTGGAGCGCGTCGCGCGCACCGAGATCTCCACGCGGTCGCTGTATGCGTCGGGCCCGTGCTTGATCGCGTTCTCGGCCAGGGGCTGCAGCACCATGGAGGGCACCAGCGCCGAGCCGAGCTCCGGGGGCACGTCGTAGTGCACCGACAGGCGGTCGCGGAAGCGCACGGCCTCGATGCCGAGGTAGTTGCTCACGTGGTCCACCTCCTGCTCCAGGCGCACCTTGGCCTCGCGCTCCTGGTCCAGCGACACGCGCAGCAGGTGGCCCAGCCGGCCCAGCATGCGGCGGGCGCCGTCGGGGTCCTTGCCCACCAGGGCGCTCACGCTGTTCAGGGTGTTGAAGAGGAAGTGCGGCTGCAGCTGCTTCTTCAGCGCGTTCAGCTGGGTGATCTGCAGCTCGTTCTGCAGCTTGAGCAGCTGCGTCTGCTTCTCGCGCATCTGCCGGGCGTTGTCCACGGCGATCAGCACCACGATCAGCGTCCAGTATTCCATGAAGCGCTGCACGATGGCCGGCGGCAGGGCGTTCAGCGCGAAGGCCCGGTACTCCGGGGTCCACTGGAAGTCGCCGCTGCGGTAGAGGATGACGTAGTAGATGGAGCTGGTGGCGATCTCGTGCACCGAGCCGATGAGCAGGCCCAGCACCAGGTGGATGCCCACGCTCTTCCAGATCGGGCGCTCGTTCAGCGGCCAGCGCTGCAGCGCGCTGAACACCAGCGGGCAGAGCAGCGCCCAGAACAGGAAGTTCAGGTAGGGCACGGGTGCCTCCCGCCACCAGTTGAACTCGCCCATCTCCTTCAGGTCGGCGTACACGTAGTGGTGCATGTAGGCCTGCAGCAGGAAGAGCGTCGCCATCACCACCGCGGTGATCAACACCAGGCGGTAGCTGATCGGGGATCGCTGGAAATAGGACATGACACCCCGAAGTTGCATGCTCATGCTGCGCTATCGGCGGCTCCGGGCGGCACCTGCCACGGGGGCGTGGGTTTCCAACGAAAGGGTCATCGGTACGGCCATGTGCGCACCGGGCGCACGGTCAGCACCGAAGCTATCCGGGGCCCTACGGGACCGACAAGCGACCTGTGACGAACGGCGCCGACAGGGATGGAGCGGCTTGGCCGCTAGCCGATGACCACGGGGAAGGTGTGGCCGTTCACCGTCACGCTGAAGTTGGCGTCGCAGGCGCCGTTGCCGTAGTCCACGCTCCAGGTGGTGCCGCCGGCGGTCACGGCCACCGCCCCCTGGGTGATGTAGGGGCAGCCCACGGCCACGCGCAGCGGGCTGGTGATGGACACGGTGTACGCCACGCCGTTGCGGTCCACGCCGCTGCCCCCGCCGGTGATGCTGTACACGTCGTCCAGCGGGTCCGGGGTGCCGTGGCCGGCGATCCAGGTGCGGGTGCGGTGGGCCTGGTGCGTGGCGGTCCAGGAGCCGTCGGGGGCCGTCAGGGCACCGTCCACCACCACGTCGAAATAGGGCTGGCCTTCCCCGTTCACGCCCATGTTGGTCACGGTCTTGGTGCCGGTCACCTGGTGGTCGTTCACGTAGTAGTCCTGCGGGGTGATGGTGATCACCGTGCCGGGATGGGCATAGGGGCCGGTGAAGCTCACCCGCAGCTTGCCGCGGCGGAGGCGGCCGTTCAGGGCGGTGCAGTTCGTGGGGCCGAAGTCCACGGTCAGCGTGTGCGGGGTGGCCGTCGTATCGAAGGTGATCGTCGGCGCGCAGGGGTCGTCCGTGTCGCGGAGGCCGTTGGCGTCGGCCGCCTTGTCCACCTGGGCCAGCATGTCGTTGAACGCGTCCTCGATGCGGGCCTCGTCGGTGGCCGATGCATAGTCATAGCTCGGCGTGGCGGCCGGGGTCGCTCCATCGTCCTTCTTGCAGGCGGTGAAGGCGAGCACGAGGCAAGCGGCGGCGAAGGAGAGGAGGCGGAGGGCCATGGCGGGGGTATTACGCCCTTAGGACGTAACGCGTGGAAAAAGGTTCGATCCGGCCGGCGCCTCAGCGCTGGAGCACGGCGAACGTGAAGGCGTAGGCGTGCCGGGCGTCGGCCTTGTGCTCCTCGCTCCACACCTTCTTCCAGCCCTTGCCGATCTCGGGGAACAGCACGTCGCCCTCCACCTTGGCGTGCACGGTGGTCAGGTAGATGCGGTCCACCAGCTTCGCCTCGAAGGCCTGGGCATAGAGCTGCCCGCCGCCGATGATGAAGACCTCCTTCTGGTCGGCCTGGCGCGCGACGTCCAGGGCGTCCTCCAGCGAGTGGCGGATGATGGCGCCCGGGGCCTCGTAGGCGGGGTCGCGGGTCACCACGATGTTGACGCGGTCGCGCAGGGGGCGGAAGCGGGCGGGGATGCTCTCGTAGTTCTTCCGGCCGCAGATCACGTGGTGGTTCAGGGTGGTGCGCTGGAAGAACTTCATGTCGTCCGGCAGGCTCCAGGGCAGGGTGCCCTCCTTGCCGATCACGCCGTTCTCGGCCACGGCGGCGATAACACTGATGATCATACCGATACAGCGGCTTTGATGTGCGGGTGCGGGTCGTAATGCTCCAGCGTGAAGTCGTCGAAGCGGAAGGCGAAGAGGTCGGTCACCGCGGGATCGAGGCGCATGGTGGGCAGGGGGCGGATGTCGCGCGTCAGCTGGAGCTTGGCCTGCTCGATGTGGTCGGCGTAGAGGTGCACGTCGCCGAAGGAGTGGACGAACTCGCCCGGCCGCAGGCCGCAGACCTGCGCCACCATCAGGGTGAGCAGGGCGTAGCTGGCGATGTTGAAGGGCACGCCCAGGAAGGTGTCGGCGCTGCGCTGATAGAGCTGGCAGCTCAGCTTGCCGTCGGCGACGTAGAACTGGAACAGGCAGTGGCAGGGCGGCAGGGCCATGCGGTCCACATCGGCCGGGTTCCAGGCGGTCACGATCAGGCGGCGGCTGTCGGGGTTCCTGCGGATCATCTCCAGCAGCTTCGCGATCTGGTCGATCTGCCCGCCATCGGGCGTGGGCCAGCTGCGCCATTGGTGGCCGTACACGGGGCCCAGGTCGCCGTTGGCGTCGGCCCATTCGTCCCAGATGCGCACGCCGTGCTCCTTCAGGTAGGCGATGTTGGTGTCGCCCTTCAGGAACCAGAGCAGCTCGTGGATGATGCTCTTGACATGGAGCTTCTTGGTGGTGAGCAGCGGGAAGCCCTCGGCCAGGTCGAAGCGCATCTGGTGGCCGAAGCAGCTCAGCGTGCCGGTGCCGGTGCGGTCCTGTTTGCGCACGCCCTCGGCGAGGATGCGGCGGAGCAGGTCGTGGTATTGGTGCATGGTCGGTGCGAAAGTACCGCCGGGGGCGTGGCTCACGGGATGTCCGCATCCTCCGCGGGTTTGCGGCGGGGCAGGTCAGGCAGGGAGGCCAGCAGGCGGTCCTTCATGCGCTCATAGAACGAGCGGCTGTCGATGGCGTGGGCGATGAGCGAGGCGATCATCGAGGCGTACATCAGCTGGAAGATCACGCTGTGCCGGTCGGTCATCTCCAGCACGAGGATGGCGCTGGTGAAGGGCGAGCGCGTCACGCCGGTGAGGAAGGCGCACATGCCGCCCAGCGCCATCATGTTCAGCTCGCCGCGCTCCACGCCGAACCAGGAGCCGAAGAGCCCGCCGATGGCGGCCCCCGAGGTGAGCGAGGGCGCGAACATGCCCGCGGCGCCGCCGCCGCCCGTGGTCACGATGCAGCCCAGCACCCGGCCCACGGCGTTCTGCCAGGTGACCACCGGGGCGGGGTCGAAGAGGTAATGGTCCAGCAGGGCCTCGCCGCTGCCCAGCGACATCGGCCCGAAGGCCCGCACGATCAGCGCGAAGGTGAACGCGCAAAGGAGCACGAACACCAGCTGCGGCGTCCATCCCTTCAGCGCGCGGCGCACCTTGTCCAGCAGCAGCAGCCCCTTGCAGGAGAGCGCGCCCAGCGCGCCGCAGACGATGCTGATGGCGAGCAGCTTGTACATGAACGACACGCCCACGGTGGCCACCTTGGGGTAGCCCAGCATCAGGTAGGGCCCCAACAGCGACTGGGCGGCCATGCCGCTGATGATCACCGAACTGAGCACGGCGGTGCGGAACTTGGCGATGTGCGTGCGCGTCAGCTCCTCGATGGCGAAGACGATGCCGCCGAGGGGGGTGTTGAAGGCCGCGCTCAGGCCGGCCGCGCCGCCGGTCACCATCATCACGCGCCGGCTCACCTTGGGCCAGAAGGGGGGCAGCAGCTTGTGCACCACGCGGTACACGCTGCCGGCGATCTGCAGCGTGGGGCCCTCGCGGCCGGTGGCGCCGCCGCCCAGCACCAGCGCGAAGCTGCTCACGATCTTCACGATGATGATGCGCACGTTCAGGAAGCGCCAGCTGCCGTCGTTCTTCTCCTCATCGTCCGACACCTCCACGGCGGCGATCAGCTGGGGGATGCCGCTGCCGCCGGCCATGGGCGAGAAGTAGCGCACCAGCCACCAGCTGGCGAGGAAGGCGATGGGCGCGGTGAGGAAGATCGCGTCCGGGCGCGCCGTCACCAGGGCGCTGTTCCAGTGCTCGGCCCACTGGAACAGCTTGGTGTAGCCCACGGCCACCAAGGCGGTGAGCACGGCCGCCACCTGGTAGGGGAAGGCCAGCATCCACAGGTGCTTCACGCGGGAGCCCATCACCAGGCCGCGGAAACGCTCCAGCCCGCGCGTGATCGCCTGCTGCAGGCGCAGCAGGAACGAGGGAGTGCGTTCGTCTTCCCGGGACCCGTTCACGGCGCAAGGTTAGCGCCCGTGCCCGCGCCACGCCGGGCCGGCCGCGCCGGGTTACCAACAGGGCCGATGGACGTCCTCCGTGGTCCGTAGCTGGTTGCCGGTCGGTGCGACGGCCGGGATCCGCCCTCCGGCAATGGCCCTCACGGCATCCGCAGCCAGCCCAGCACACGCGCGCCGCCGATCCGCCAATGCCCGTCCACCAGGTCCAGGTCGTACGTGCCGCGCGTGCGGCCGGTGTTCTGCTGCACCACCTCCACCTCGCCGTCGTGCACCCGGCTGATGATGGCCACGTGGCCGTACGGGTTCCCGCGCCAGCCGTCGAGCACCAGCAGGTCATCGGGCCGGGGGCGTGCCGCGCTGCCGTTGGTGAACTGCCGCAGGCCGCGCCGGGCGTTCATCGCGCCGTCGACCACGGCGGTGTCGAACAGGTCCTTGGCGTGGCCGTAGCTGTCGGGCATGCGGTGGCGGAAGCGCTCGAAGTAGTAGCGCTTCACGAACTCCACGCATTGGTACTTGAGGCCGATGTTGTAGCCGTCCACCACGTTGCGGCCGCAGTTGCCGCTGAAGCCGCCCTTGCAGTACACCACCACGCCGTTCAGGGAATCCAGCGGGTCGCCCTGCCGGTGCGGCGCCGCGCCGATCCCCGGCACGCGGTCGCGGAACAGCAGGAACGCGCCGCCACCGAGCAGCACCAGCGCACCGGAGACGATCCACGCCTTCTTCATCGCTCAACGGGGACCAGGGGCCGATGGCCTAGCCCATCAGGATCCCCGCGATGGTGGCGCTGAGGTAGCTCGCGAGGGTGCCGCAGAGCAGGGCGCGCAGGCCGAGGCGGGCCAGGTCGGAACGCCGCATGGGCGCCAGCTCGCCGATTCCGCCGATCTGCATGCCCACGCTGCTGAAGTTCGCGAAGCCGCAGATGGCGATGGAGAGGATTAGCAGGCCCTTCTCGGTCACGATGGGCACGCTCTTGTTGGCCAGGTTCTGGAAGGCCACGAACTCATTGATCGTAAGCTTCTGCCCGAGCAGGGTGGCCACGCTGTTCACGTCGGCCGAAGGCACGCCCATGGCCCAGGCCATGGGGTAGAAGAGCTTGCCGAAGATCCAGTTGAGGCTGAGGTCGAGGTCGGGGCTGAAGAGGTGGCCGATGCGCAGCAGCGACCAGTCCACGCAGGCGATGAGGGCGATGAAGCCGATGAGCATGGCGATCACGTTCATCGCGATCTTGAAGCCGTCGCCCGCGCCGTGGCTGATGGCGTCCACCACGTTGATGTAGGGGCTCTTCACCTCCAGCTTCACGTTGCCCATGGTCTGGCTCTCCTCCGTCTCGGGCCATACGATCTTGCTGATCACCAGGGCGCCGGGGGCGGCCATCAGGCTGGCGGCGATGAGCTTCGGGGCCAGGTCGAAGCCCGCCTGCGCGCCCATGTTCACGTACACCACCAGGATGCCGCCGGCGATGCAGGCGAGGCTGCCGGTCATGCTGGCGAGCAGCTCGCTGCGCGTCATGCCGGCCAGGTAGGGGCGGATCATCACCTGGGCCTCCACCTGGCCCACGAAGGCGCTGGCCACGTTGCTCAGGGCCTCGGCGCCGCTCACGCGCATCACGAAGTTCATGGCCCGGGCGATGAGGCTCACCACGCGCTGCATCACGCCGAAGTGGTAGAGGATGGCCACCAGCACGCACACCAGGATGATGGTGGAGGTGACGTTGAAGGCGAACACGAAGCCGCCGGCGGCATAGTTCGCCACCGTGCCGTCGAACTGCATCGCCGCGATGCCGCCGTAGACGAAGGAGGCGCCCTGCCGGGCGAACTGCTCCAGCTTCTCCATGCCATGGCCCAGGCCCTGGAAGAACCGCGTCACGGGCGGCACCTTCAGCACCAGCACCGCGATCAGCAGCTGCAGCCCGATGCCGCTGAGCACCAGCCGGAGGTTGATGGCCTTGCGGTCGTTGGAGCAGAGGAAGGCGATGCCGAGGATGAGGACGATGCCGATGAGGCCGGTGAAGCGCTCCATGCGAAGGTGGGTTCGGGGATGCGGGCCGGCGCGCGCCGGACGGTCAATGTACGCGATGGCCGGCATCGGGCACGGCGTGCGCGAGCGGATCGATCACGTTGCGGCGCACCCAGCGGGGGAGGATGAAGGCGCCGATGGCGATGTAGGGGTAGTAGCTCATCAGGCGCCAGATGAAGGCCAGCCGCTCGGGCCCCACGGTGATGTACATGCCCAGGAAGTTGCCGAAGATCAGCTCCGCGAAGCCGCTGCCCCCCGGCGTGGGCATCAGCAGCACGATGATGCCCATGATCACCTGCTTGCCGTAGATCACCAGGTCGTTGCCGAAGCCGATGCCCGGGTGGAAGGCGTGCACGATGCAGTTCACGATGGAATAGCGGGCGGTCCAGCTGGCGAAGGTGGTGAGCAGCGCCGGCCACCAGTAGCTCCATCCGCGGCTGCGCAGCCCGGTGGCGGCGGTGATCAGCTGGTCGCCGGTGGTCACCATGCCGCGCCGCCAGCGCCGCAGGCCATTGATGGAGAAGATGCCCACCAGCGCCCGCTTCACGAAGAGCGGGTTCACGAAGAGGGCATAGGCCACGAAGAGCTTGTAGAGCAGGATGATGGTGTACACCACCCAGAAGGTCACGAAGAAGCCCGCCCCCAGCCAGCCCTGCTCGGTGTTCACCCCCTCGAAGAGCTCCGCGCGGCCCACGGTGAAGTAGACCAGCGGCGCCATGATGGCGATGAAGATGCCGTCCAGGAAGGAGGTGAAGGTGATCACCGTGATGCTCTTGCCCGCGTCCACGCCCTCGCGCGAGAGGATCCAGATGGCGAAGAAGAAGCCCCCGCCGATGATCCCCGGGGCCAGCGCGCTGGCGAACTCCCACAGCATGATCACCACGAACGTGCGCCACCACGTGAGCTTCTTGTCCGTGAGGTGGCGGATGCGCAGCATGTACATCCAATCGCGCACCACCAGGCTCAGGAAGGCCAGGAGGATCCAGCCGGTGCTGTACCACGTCCATACCAGCGGCTGCTCGGCGGCCTTGCCCGCGGCGCTCCACACCAGCAGGCCGGTGGTGCCCAGCCCGATGAAGACCGGGAGCAGGATCCTGCCCAGGCTGAACTGCTTCAGGATGCTGCGCGCGTCCTCGGCCATGCGCTAAACATAATCAGGAGGCGGGAGCAGGACGCAATGGGCATGAGCAGGAGGCAGGGGCGACATGCAGGAGCGGGAGGCGGGAGCAACACGCAGGATTGTGCCCGCAGGAGCACTTGCGCTTGCCACCTGCCCCCTGCGGATCGCCATGGGTTCAGTTCGTCCCTTCCCGCCGCTTCAGCTCGTCGCGGAGCTTGCTGGCGCGCTCGTAATCCTCGTTGTCCAGGGCGTCCTGCAGGAGCTGGTGCAGGTCCTCCAAGGTGGCCGAACGGATGTTCTTCTTCTCCGTCTTCTCGGTCTTCTCGCCTTTTTCCGTGCCCTCCTTCTCCTCATCGCCGTCCTCCACCTTCAGCCCGGCGGCGCTCATGATGAACTCGAAGGTGTGGATGGGGCACTCGAACCGCAGGGCCAGGGCGATGGCATCGCTGCTGCGGGCGTCCACCTCCACCTCGGTGCCGTTCTGCTCCAGCACCAGCTTGGCGTGGAAGATGCCCTCCACCAGGTCGTTGATCACCACCTCCTTCAAGGTGATGCCGAGCTGGTCGCTGAGGTTCTTGAACAGGTCGTGGGTGAGGGGCCGCGCCGGCTTGATGTTCTCCACCTGGATGGCGATGGCCTGGGCCTCCACCCCGCCGATGATGATCGGCAGGCGGCGGTCGCCGTGCATCTCCGCCAATATCAAGGCGTACGCTCCGGCGTGCGTATGGCTATAGGTGATCCTCAGGAACTTCAGCTCGACCTTCTCCATGCCATGCCGCTGCGGGGGCGCCGAAGATACGCTGGGAGAGCCGTTCCGGTTCCACCCTTCATCGTTCCGCGTTCAGCTTCTTGGCGGCCTCGATCAGTTTGGGAAGCACTTCGAAGGCGTCGCCCACGATGCCGTAGTCGGCGGCTTTGAAGAAGGGGGCCTCGGGGTCCTTGTTGATCACGGCGATCACCTTGCTGCCGTTCACGCCGGCCAGGTGCTGGATGGCGCCGCTGATGCCGATGGCGATGTAGCAGTTGGGGCGGATGGCCACGCCGGTCTGGCCTACATGTTCGTGGTGCGGCCGCCAGTGCATGTCGGCCACGGGGCGGCTGCAGGCGGTGGCCGCATGCAGCTCCCGGGCGAGCTCTTCCACCAGGCCCCAGTTCTCCGGCCCCTTCATGCCGCGGCCGGCGCTCACCACGATCTCGGCCTCGGGCAGGGGGATGCCTTCGCCCTCCTTGCGCGTGCCCTTCACGGTGACGCGGGCCGCGCCCAGGTCGCCGGTATAGTCCGCCACGGTGGCGCTGCCCGAGCCCGCTTCCACCGGGATGCTGTTCGGCAGCACGCTGATCACCTTCACCGGGCTGGTCACGTCCACCCAGGCCTGGGCCTTGCCGCTGAACACGTTGCGCTTCACCCGGAAGCCCGACGACGTGTCCGGCAGGGTGATGGCGCCGGCCACATGCCCGGCCTTCAGGCGGGCGGCCACGCGCGGGGCCACGGCCTTGCCGGTGGCATCGTGCGCGAAGACGATCACCTGGGCGTTCTCCTGCTGCGCCACGTCCGCCACCAGGCGCGTCAGCTGCTGGCTGTCGGCGTCGGAAGCGGCACGCGCCACCACCACCTTGTCGGCGCCGAGGGCGGCGAGGCGGTCGGCGGGCACGTCGCCGAAGGTCACCAGGGTCACGGTGCTGCCGCTGCCGGCGGCCACCTTGCGGCCGTAGGTCAGGGTCTCCAGGGCGGCCTTGGCCACCTTTTCGCCGCGGGTGTCCGCGAATACGATCACGCTCATGGGTCCGGTTGTCGGTTATCGGTCGTCAGTCCCGCGCGGTGCGAGGACCGGCAGCGGACGACTGGCGACGAGGGGATATCAGATGACCTTGGCTTCGGTGTGCAACAGTTCGATCAGCTTCCCGGCCTCGTCGGCGGGGATCATCTTCACCGCCTGCTTGGGCGGGGGCAGCTCGAAGCGCACCGTGGCGCTGAGCCGGTCCACCGGCACGGCGGGCACCACCTGCAAGGGCTTGGTGCGGGCGGCCATGATGCCGCGCATATTGGGGATGCGCTGCTCGGCCATGCCCTTCGCGCAGCTCACCACCAGGGGCAGCGCGGCCTCCACGATCTCCAGCTCGCCCTTCACGTCCCGCTCGGCGGTGGCGGTGGTGCCGGCGATGTCCAGCTTGCTGGCCAGGGAGATGAACGGGAGGTCCAGCAGCTCGGCCACCATGGGGCCCACCTGGCTGCCGTTGTGGTCGATGGTCTCCTTACCGGCCAGGATCAGGTCGAAGCCCTTGTCCTTGGCGTACGCCGCCACCTGCACGGCCACCTCGTAGCTGTCGTTGGGCTGCGCGTCGATGCGCACGGCCTCGTCCGCGCCGATGGCCAGGGCCTTGCGGATGGTGGCTTCGGTGTCGGCGCCGCCCACGGTCACCGTGGTCAGGGTGCCGCCCTGGGCCTCCTTCAGCTCCAGCCCGCGCACCAGCGCGTACCATTCGTCGTAGGGGTTCACGATGAACTGCACGCCGCCGGCATCGTACGCGGTGTTGTCGTTGGTGAAGGCGATGCGGGCCGTGGTGTCGGGCACCTGGCTGATCAGGACGAGGATCTTCATCAGGACGAACGGAATGGGCCGCGAAGTTAACCGCATGGCGAAAGCCGCCGCTCAGGACCCCTGCGGCCCGGCCTTCTGCGCCAGGATCCACGGGTGCATGTGGAAAATCACCGGCCGTGCCGCATGGGAGGCGAAGGCCGTCCGGGGACCTTCGCCGGACAAACCACCACGAACGACATGACAGGACGATACTCCCCGCTTCTTGCCATCGGCGCATCCATGCTCTGCAGCGTCTCCCTCGCGCAGAACGGCCTCGATTTCGACGGCGTCGACGACCAAGTGATCGTCGAGAACGCCTCGGGCCTCATCACCTCGGGCTCGGGCATCGCCTTGGCCTGCTGGGTGAACCCGACGACCGCGGACTTCTATGGCGGCATGGCGGGTTTCCGCAACGAGCTCGACGCGGACTTCTACCTCCTGCAGCTCTGGGGAGGCGGGCTCGAAGCACGGTTCCGCAACAGCGAGGGCACGGAGCATACGCTGGGGTATCCCGAGCTGCAAATGGGCGTTTGGCAGTTCCTGGTGCTGAGCTATGACGGCAGCGAGCTGGTCCTGTACTACAACGGTTCCCCGGTCGGCTCCATGGAGGCGCAGGGCTCCATCCCATCGGCCACGGAGCCCTTCCGCATCGGTGCGGTCGGGGTCCCGGACATGTTCTTCATGCCCCTTCATGGCCTGGTGGACGAAGTGGCCCTCTGGGACCGCGCGCTGACGGCCGAGGAGGTCCGGTGCCTGTACAACGCCGGCATCCACGTCGGCATGGACGGCCTGCAGCTGTATTATCCCATGGAGCAAGGGACCGCTGACGGAGACAATACGGGGATCACCACGTTGACCGATGCGCAGGGGAACATCGATGGCGTACTGACGGACATGGCGCTGACCGGCACGACCTCGAACTTCGTGCAAGGCGTGGCCCCCGTGGTCCACGAGGTCTCCGCCACCATCTGCGCGGGCGGATCGTACCTCTTCAATGGCGAGGAGCTCACCGAGGCGGGCGAATACCTGGCGACGGTCTCCGGCGGGGAATGCGATTCCACGGTCATGCTCACGCTCGAAGTGAACGCAGCGGTGGATGCCAGCGTAACGGAACTGGAAGGCGGCCTGATGGCGAACGCCACGGAAGCCGCATACCAATGGCTGGATTGTTCCGAAGGCTACGCTGTGATCCCCGACGCCACGGAGCAGACCTTCCTGCCGGACCAGGGCGGCTCGTACGCGGTGCTCGTCACCCAGGGGGAATGCGCGGACACGTCCGCCTGCCATGCGGTGGTGGTCACGGGCATCCGGGAACAGGCCGGCCTGGACGCACGCCTCTTCCCCGACCCCGCCCGGGACCAGGTGCGGATCATGTTGGGCGCACCGGCCGCGCGGCTGGACCTGTCCCTGTGCGACATGAACGGGCGTGAGGTATGGCGTGGGACCTTCAACGGCACCAGCACGGTGGACCTGTCCCTGGAGGGCCTCACCGACGGCGTGTACCTCGTCCGCCTGGCCACCCCGTCCCGTCGGGACGTGCTCCGGTTGGTGAAGCAGTAGTCGGCTCCCCTTCCAGGCAAGGCACGCCCGGGTCCGCTGAACGCGGGTCCGGGCGTGCGGCTTCGGGGGCGGACCCGGCCGATGAAGCAACGGTCCCCGGTACAGGCCCGTCCATTAATTTACCAGCCACCTAATCTCTTCCCAACATGATCCTTCGTTATGCTGTTTCCCTTACTGCTTGTACCACGTTCCTGCTGTCCCCCGCACAGGTCCAGAACGCCCTCGACTTCGACGGGCTCGATGACCAGGTGAGCGTCGAAGGGGCCTCCGACCTCATCGTGGGCGGCACGGGCATCACCCTTACCTGCTGGGTGTATCCCACCAATCCCTTCCCGAGCTATCCCGACTTCGACGGGTTCGCCGGCTTCCGCAATGAGTTCGATGCGGACTTCTACCTCCTGCAGGTATCGCCCGCCGACCTGCTGGAAGGGCGCATGCGCACCAGCGATGGCACGGCCTATACGCTGGAGTTCTCCGGCCTGCAGCTCGACACCTGGCAGTTCCTGGTGCTCACCTACGACGGCAGCGAGCTCACCATCTACTACAACGGCAGCAACGTGGCCACCGCGCCGGCCTCCGGCAGCATCTCGGCCACGGGCCAGGCCCTGCGCATCGGCGATGTGCTGTACGAGTTCACCGACTTCTTCCTCGATGGGCGTGTGGACGAGGTGAGCCTCTGGAACAGGGGCCTCTCCCAATCGGAGATCACGTGCATCTACAACGAGGGCATCGACCTCCAGGCGAACGGCCTGCAGCTCTATTACAAGATGGACCAGGGCACCGCCGGCGGCAACAACGCCGGCATCGCCAGCCTCACCGACAGCAAGGGCAACATCAACGGCACCTTCCAAGGGCTGGCGATGAGCGGGGCCACGTCCAACTTCGTGCAGGGAGCCGACGTGGGCCACAACGTGCACGCCCTGCTCTGCCCGGGGGAGACCTACACCTTCAACGGGCAGGAGCTGAGCGCGGCGGGCGTCTACAGCGCGGCCTTCCCCACGGGCGGCGCCTGTGATTCCATCGTGACCCTGACCCTGGACGTGGGCAGCGTGACGGTGAACGTGGTGCAGACCGGCGCCACGCTGACCGCCCTGGCGCCCACCGGCCCGTACCAGTGGCTCGACTGCAACAACGGGTATGCGCCCGTGCCGGGTGCCACCAGCCAGCAGTTCACGGCCACCGCGGACGGCTCCTACGCCGTGCGGATCACCCAGAACGGCTGCACCGACACCTCGGCCTGCTATACGGTGAACACCAGCGGCATCGCGGAGGTGGGCGGCCTCAGCGCCCGCGTCTTCCCCGACCCGGCCCGGGACCATGTGCGCATCGCCCTGGACGAGGTCGCCGCGCGCCTGGACGTGGTGCTGACCGACGTGAACGGCCGCGAGGTGCTGCGCCAGGCGTTCAGCGGCGTGCGCACCGCCGACCTGTCCGTGGACGGCCTGAGCGAGGGCATCTACCTCATCCGCCTGCGCACCGACCAGCGGCAGGGCGTCTTCCGCCTGGTGAAGGAATAGGTCCTCGCCGTTCGCGGGCCTGGAGCCGCAGGCCCCGCGCTTGGTACCGCACCAATGCCCGGGGCCCGCGGCTCAATGCGCAGGGCGGTATCGAGAACAGAAGGCTCCCGCCTCCCGTTATAGGTTCGCGGCGCATGCGGAAGATCGTCCAACGGGTCGTGCGGTTCACGAAGCTGATGTTCCACGCCTTCGTGGAGGACCGCACCTTCGACCTGGGCGCGTCGCTGGCCTATTACACCATCTTCTCCATCGTGCCGCTGCTGGTGGTGGTCATCGCCATCTCGGGCATCGTGGCGGGGCCGGACGCCGTGCGCGGCCAGGTCTTCACGCAGCTCAACGGCCTGGTGGGCCCCGATACGGCCAAGGCCCTGGAGGACATCGTGGGCAATGCCTACATCAGCGGCAAGGGCTGGCTGGCCACCGTCATCGGCCTCATCACCCTGGTGGTGGGCGCCACGGGCATCTTCAACGCGCTGAAGACCTCGCTCAACCGCATGTGGGAGATCCAGCCGAAGCCGAAGAACACCGTGGTGGGGTTCGTCGTCTCGCGGCTGCTGTCGTTCTCCTTCGTGATGGGGCTGGGCTTCCTGCTCATCGTCACCTTCACGCTGAACGCGCTCATCACCGGCTTCTCCGACGACCTGGCGCGGGCGCTGCCCGGGCTGGGCTCGCTCCTGATCCAGTTCATCTCCTTCGCCCTGAGCTTCTCGGTGAGCACCTTCGTGTTCGCCTGCGTGTTCAAGTACCTGCCCGCGGCGCGCATCGCCTGGCGCGACGTGATCCCGGGCGCGGCCTTCACCACCGTGCTGTTCGGCCTGGGCAAGTACATCCTCATGCTGTACTTCGATTCCTCCGACCCGGCGTCGGCGTTCGGGGCGGCGGCGGGCCTGATCTCGCTGCTGCTGTGGACCTTCTACAGCTCGCAGACCTTCTTCCTCGGGGCCGAGTTCGTCTACGTGTGGTGCCAGGAGCACGGCCGCCCCATCAAGCCGCGGTCGGACGCGGTACGGGTGGTCCGGCAGGAGCTCACCATCGAGCACGGGGAGGTGGTGAGCACCGGCAGCAAGGGGGAGAAGCTGAAGGAAGTGCGCGGCCACCCGCCCAAGCGTTAGGCCGGCCGGGTGCCGGTGCCATGCGTGCCGGGAAGCCATTGTCAACGGACAACGGGGCGGCATCTACCTTTGACCTCCCTGATCACCGACCATGCGTACCGTCCAGTTCCGTGAAGCGCTCAACGAGGCCATGAGCGAAGAGATGCGCCGTGACCCCAACGTGTTCCTCATGGGCGAGGAGGTGGCCGAGTACGATGGCGCCTACAAGGTGAGCAAGGGCATGCTGGCGGAATTCGGCCCCAAGCGCATCATCGACACGCCGATCGCCGAGCTGGGCTTCGCCTCCATCGGGGTGGGCGCCGCCATGAACGGGCTGCGCCCCATCGTGGAGTTCATGACCTGGAACTTCGCCATCCTGGCGGCGGACCAGATCATCAACCACGCGGCCAAGATGCTGCAGATGAGCGGCGGCCAGTTCAACGTGCCCATCGTGTTCCGCGGCGGCAACGGCAGCGCCGGCCAGCTGGCGGCCACGCACAGCCAGAGCTTCGAGGCCATGTACGCCAACGTGCCGGGGCTCAAGGTGATCACCCCCAGCAACCCTTACGACGCCAAGGGCCTGCTGAAGGCCGCCATCCGCGACGACGACCCCGTGCTCTTCATGGAGAGCGAGCGCATGTACGGCGACAAGGGCGACATCCCCGACGGCGAGTACCTGCTGCCCATCGGCGTGGCCGACGTGAAGCGCCCCGGCAAGGACGTCACCATCGTCAGCTTCGGCAAGATGATGAAGGTGGCCCTGGGCGCCGCCGAGGAGCTGGCCAAGGAGGGCATCGACGCGGAGGTGATCGACCTACGCACCATCCGCCCGCTGGACGTGGCCACCATCATCGCGAGCGCGAAGAAGACCAACCGCGTGGTGGTGGTGGAGGAGAGCTGGCCTTACGTGAGCGTGAGCAGCGAGCTGGCCTACCGCATCCAGAAGGACGCGTTCGACTACCTGGACGCCCCCGTGCTGCGCGTGAACCAGGCCGATACGCCGCTGCCCTTCTCCCCCCCCCTCATCGATGCTTCGCTGCCCAACGTGGCGCGCACCGTGAAGGCGGTGAAGGAGGTGATGTACGTGCGGAAGTAGGCCCGGCGCGATCGGCCGCATCTTTGCTGGATGAGGCCGTCCATGCATCGTATAGCGTTCCTATGTATCGTTCTCGCGGCGCAGGCCGCCCGGTCGCAGACCGTTGAGTGGATCGCGCCGATCCAGGAAGGGGAGGCGCGCGGCATGGCCGTGGTCACCGATGCGCAGCGGAACGTGTACGTCTGCGGCAACATGAACGCGAGGGCGGACCTCGACCCGGGCCCGGATACGGCCTGGAGCCAGACCGACGGCTCGAACGGCGACAACTTCCTCGTGAAGTACACGGCCGCCGGCGAGCACGTCTGGCACATCACCACGGGCGGCTCCGGCGGCGACATCCCGAAAGGCCTGGCCCTGACGCCGGACGGCGGGCTGATTATGGTCGGGCGGTTCGATGGCGCCGTGGATTGGGACAACGGGCCGGACACGATCTGGATGCGTAGCGCAGGCAGCGTCGACGGGTACATCGCCCGGTTCGACACCTCCGGCGCATTCCGGTGGGCGGTGCCCGTGGGCGGCGTGGGGCATGACGAGGTCTATGCCGTGGCGGTGGATGGGAACGGCTTCATCTACGTCACGGGGCAGATGAGCAATACGGTGGATTTCGACAACGGGCCGGGGACGGCGGTCCTCGTCCACCAAGGGGGCGGATGGGACGCCTACTGCGCCAAGTACGACCCGACGGGCGCCTTGGTGTGGGTGCGGGGCATCCAGGGCGCGGGGCTGCAGCTGGGGCGCGACCTGGCCTGCAGCGGGGGCCATGTATACGTTACCGGCACGTTCAACGGGGCCACCGCGGCCAATGGCGTGCCGTTCACCGGCAACGGGGGGGCGGATGCGTTCGTGTGCAAGCTCGATACCCTGGGGAACGTGGTGCAGGTCTGCAGCCTGGGCGGTCCGGAGGACGACCTGGGCGAGGCCATCTGCGCGGACGCCGGCCACCTCTACCTCACCGGCACGATCGAAGGCACGGCCGACCTGGACCCGGGCCCCGGCGTGCTGCAGCTGACGGCCGGGAGCGTGGGCGGAACGCTCTACGTGGCGAAGCTGGACACCGCCGGCAATGCCGAATGGGCCCATGCCGTGCAAGGCAACAATCACTTCGATGGCGTGAGCGACGTGGCCGTGGACGATGAAGGGTACGTTTCCCTCACCGGCGCCTACAGCGATGCGCAGGACTTCGATCCCGGTCCGGGCGAGGCCTACCTGCCGATGACCGTGGCGAACGACCTGTTCGTGGTCCGGTACCGTCCGGATGGAAGTTTCAGCTGGGTGCGCGGTGTCGCCACGGGCGGCGTGTTCGATACGGCCAACGCCCTGGCCACCGACAGCGAGGGTAGCGTGATCATGACCGGCACCTACGGCGAGTGGGCGGACATCGACAGCACGGCGGTGAACGGCACGCTCACGTCCCCGTTCGGCATGATGGGGTTCACCGTGAAGTACGGCTCGCACGACCTGCCCACCGCGGTCCCGGCCCCCGAGCGCCCGAAGGCGGCGCCCTGCGTCGCGGTCTTCCCGAACCCGGCCGACGGATCGCTGCGGCTGTCCGGCGAGGGGGTGGCCGCGGCCCGGTCCATGGACCTCCTGGACGCGCACGGCGCGCTGGTCAGGCATTGGGCGGGGCGGCCGTCCCCGTACATCGATGTGGCGGGCCTGCCCACGGGCCGTTATGTGCTGCGGCTGGACGGCGGCTGTGCGGTGCCGCTGATGGTCGTGCGTTGAGCCCGTGCCCTGGGGGGGCTGTTCCGGGCGCAGGCGCGCGGCGGGAGGCCGTAGGGAAAGCCGAAAGCACCGGGGCATTAGGCCCTTAACCCGGGATCTCTATTTTCGCACCCCTTCCGGGCGGACCTATCCGCTGAGGGACAAGACCATACACACGAAAGAAGACGAACGATGGGAAGTGAACTGATGTACTGGATCCCGGCGCTGGGGCTGATCGGCCTGGTGGTGATGATCGGCAAGGCCGCGTGGGTGAGCAAGCAGGACGCCGGGGAGAAGAACATGCAGGAGCTGGCGGGCTACATCGCCAGCGGTGCCAGCGCCTTCCTGAGGGCCGAGTGGCGCGTGCTGGGCGTGTTCGCCGCTCTGGCGGCGGTGCTGCTGGCGTGGAGCGGCACGCTGGTGGAGCACAGCGACTGGGTCATCGCCATCGCCTTCCTCATCGGTGCGTTCTTCAGTGCCTTCGCCGGCTGGATCGGCATGAGCATCGCCACCAAGGCCAACGTGCGCACCACGCAGGCCGCGCGCACCAGCCTGGCCCAGGGCCTCCGCGTGAGCTTCAACGGCGGCACCGTGATGGGCCTGGGCGTGAGCGGCCTGGCGGTGCTGGGCCTCAGCCTGCTCTTCATCTGGTTCTACAACCTCTACGTGCACGGCGAAAGCCCCAACGGGGAGCACATGATGAAGGCCCTCGAGGTGCTCGCGGGCTTCAGCCTCGGCGCGGAATCCATCGCGCTCTTCGCACGCGTGGGCGGCGGCATCTACACCAAGGCGGCCGACGTGGGCGCCGACCTGGTGGGCAAGGTGGAGGCCGGCATCCCCGAGGACGATCCGCGCAACCCGGCCACCGTGGCCGACAACGTGGGTGACAACGTGGGCGACGTGGCCGGCATGGGCGCCGACCTCTTCGGCAGCTACGTGGCCACCATCCTCAGCACCATGGTGCTCGGCCGTGAAGTGGTGAGCGCCGACGACTTCGGCGGCATGGCCCCCATCCTGCTGCCCATGCTCATCGCGGGCCTCGGCATCGTGTTCAGCATCATCGGCACCTTCTTCGTGCGCATCAGCAAGGACACCGACAGCGTGATGGCCGCGCTCAACAAGGGCAACATCGGCAGCATCGTCCTGACCGCCATCGCCAGCTGGTTCATCATCGGCTGGATGTTCAGCGACACCATCACGTTCGTGAGGAACGGCGTGCAGACGACCTACCCGAGCGTGCACATCTTCTACGCCATCGTGCTGGGCCTGGTGGTGGGCTTCCTGATGAGCTACATCACCGAGTACTACACCGCCATGGGCCGCAAGCCGGTGCTCAGCATCGTGAAGAAGAGCGGCACGGGCCATGCCACCAACGTCATCGGCGGCCTGGCCGTGGGCATGGAGAGCACCTTCCTGCCCATCCTGGTGCTGGCCTCCGGCATCTTCGGCGCCTTCTCGCTGGCGGGCCTGTACGGCGTGGCCATCGCGGCGGCCGGCATGATGGCCACCACGGCCATGCAGCTCGCCATCGATGCCTTCGGCCCCATCGCCGACAACGCCGGCGGCATCGCCGAAATGAGCGGCCTGCCCAAGGAAGTGCGTGAGCGCACCGACATCCTCGACGCCACGGGCAACACCACCGCCGCCACCGGCAAGGGCTTCGCCATCGCCTCCGCCGCCCTCACGGCGCTGGCGCTCTTCGCGGCCTACGTGGGCCTCGCGGGCATCAACGCCATCGACATCTACAAGGCCAAGGTGCTCGCCATGCTGTTCGTGGGCGGCATGATCCCCTTCCTCTTCAGCAGCATGGCCATCAGCGCGGTGGGCAAGGCCGCCATGGACATGGTGCGCGAGGTGCGCCGCCAGTTCCGCGAGATCCCGGGCATCATGGAAGGTACGGGCAAGCCCGAGTACGAGAAGTGCGTGGCCATCAGCACCAAGGCGTCCATCCGCGAGATGATCGCGCCGGGCGCGCTGGCGCTGCTCTCGCCCGTCATCGTGGGCTTCCTCTTCGGGCCCGAGGCCCTGGGCGGCCTGCTCGCGGGCATCACCGTCAGCGGCGTGCTCATGGGCATCTTCCAGAACAACGCCGGCGGCGCGTGGGACAATGCCAAGAAGAGCTTCGAGAAGGGCGTCGAGATCGAGGGCCAGATGTACTACAAGCACAAGCCCGAGCGCCCCTCGCTCCCGCACCAGGCGGCCGTCACCGGTGACACGGTGGGCGACCCCTTCAAGGACACCAGCGGCCCTTCGATGAACATCCTCATCAAGCTCACCTCCATCGTGGCGCTCATCATCGCCCCGCACATCAGCGAGCACAAGCCCGAGCAGGCGCCCGTCAATACGCTGGAGAACATCCCCGTCGGCAGCAGCGATGCCAGCATCGAGGCGCCCGCATCCAACGACGCCACCGCCCAAGCCGCGACGCTCGATGTGAGCGACCGCTTCTGAGCGGAGCTTGTCATTCGAACGAAGAAGCGCGCCAGGAGGCGCGCTTCTTCGTTCAGGGCACATCCGGTCAGGTCGGCAATGACCGACGCTCCGCCCATTGCAGGCCTTCAGGCAGATCGAGGTGATTGAACTCCAGGTGCAGCACCCGCCGCGGAGCGTTCGATAGCGAACGTCGACTGGCATGGAACAGCAGCGGACGCATGAGCATGGCTCCGCCCTGCGGCACCGCACAGATCACTTCGGTCCTGGTCACAGGGGGAGCCGGCACGATCCCCGCCCTGTGCGAGCCTGGGATCACATGCAAGGCCCCGTTCGTGCCGTCCGTGGCATCGAGATGCAAGCGGATGGTCAAGGCGCTCTCCAGGATGTGGAGCGGGGGGATGGCACCGATGATGCCCCGTTTGTTGGTCCATCCGCTGAAGCCCGGCACATCAGCGGCCCGGTCGATGGAAATGCTGATGTCCTGGTGCGATGCGACCGCCCAGTTCGAGCCGGAAGGCTTGTCGAAATAGATCGACTTCGTGATGAACGCATTGTCGCCGAGGTGTTCCCGGACCAGGGAAGAGAGGCGATCGGTCCAGATGGTCCGCAACAGTCCCGGAGCGAGCGAGAGCACGTTCCGGATGGCGAAGAGGGCGTTCCCGGCCATCACCTCCGGGCGGGAACGATCGATCGTTCGCAGGATGTCCAGTGCTGCTCCTATGGCATCCAACCCCAGGACGCCCGGCACGATGGCATAGCCATCCGTTCGCACGGAGCCTTGCCCACGGTGGGGAATCTCCGCTTCCTTGAGGGTCACTTCTTCTTCGCCGCCACCTTCTTCTCCTTGCCGGTGGCCGCCTTGCCGCCAGCGATCACGGCGGCTTTCACCGCGGCCTTGCCGTGGCCGTTGGTCGGCGGGGCCTCGGCGGGGAAGAGGCCGTGGATCTCCGCGTCGATGGAGGTGATGATCTTGCCCAGGTCCTCGGGCTTGGTGTGGAAGGCGTTGTCGTCCACGTCGATGATCAGGATCTTGCCCTTGTCGTAGGTCGAGATCCAGGCCTCGTAGCGCTCGTGCAGGCGCTTCAGGTAGTCGATGCTGATGCTGGTCTCGTACTCGCGGCCGCGCTCCGCGATCTGGCGCACCAGGTTGGGCACGCTGGCGCGGAGGTAGATCATCAGGTCCGGCGGGGTGATCGCGCTGTCCATGTTCTGGAACAGGCGGAAGTAGTTCTCGAAGTCGCGCGTGGTCATCAGGCCCATCGCGTGCAGGTTGGGCGCGAAGATGTACGCGTCCTCATAGATGGTGCGGTCCTGCACCACGTTGCGACCACTGCGGCGGATCTCCAGCAGCTGCTCGAAGCGGCTGTTGAGGAAGAAGATCTGCAGGTTGAAGCTCCACCGCTGCATGTCCTTGTAGAAGTCGAACAGGTAGGGGTTGTTGTCCACCGCTTCCTGCAGCTGGTCCCACTTGTAGTGCTTGGCCAGCAGTTGGGTGAGGGTGGTCTTGCCGGAGCCGATGTTGCCTGCGATCGCGATGTGCATGATGAGGGAGTGCGGGTACGCGAAAGTACCCCCCGCGCGCCAAGCGCTGCCGCGATCGTGGATAAGTCAGCGCAGCGCGTCGATCACGATGCGGTCCGGCATCAGCCGGTAGAGGTGGCCGCGCTCGATCCGCGCGTCCAGCACGGGTCCGTCCACGGGTGCGGGCCAGGGCACCTCCTCGGTCGCGAAGCTGCGCATCCCGTACGCCATCAGGCGCCCGTCGAGCACGTACCACAGCCGGCCCTCGCGCACCTCGATGCGCTCGGCGCCCTTCACGGGCAGCGTCTTCGTGTAGGCGCCGAACAGGTCGAAGAGCAGCACGCCGTGCTCGGGATCGCACACGTAGAGCCAGCCGTCCAGCTCCACCAGGTACGTGGGGTGGGGCGTGAAGCCGAGCAACTGGTCGAGGCGGCCCGTGCGGGCCAGCGGCCGGAGCTGGGCGTCCACGCGGATCAGCGCGAGCTCCCGCTCATCGAAGAACCAGAAGCTGTTCTGCACGCTCATGCACACCTGCGTCACCTGCGCGTAGCCGTTGCGGGGCAGGTCGATCGCCGAGGCCTGCACGCTCAGGGTGTTGTCCAGCAGCGCTAGCTGGCCCTGCTGGCGCGAGAAGATCAGCGGCTTCAGCGAGGAGAACGCGTCCACGCGGGTGATGGGCCCGAAGGTGTTCAGGCTGTTGCGTGCCAGCTGGCGCCCCTGCGCATCGAAGAGCAGGAGCACGTCGCCCTTCAGCGCGTAGAGGTGGCCCAGGTCGTCGGTGGTGAAGAGGTCGAACGCGCCCGCGATGGTGCGGCGCGCCGCGGTGTCCGGCGCGAGCCCGGCCTGCGCGCGCGCCCATGGACCGATGCAGACGAGCAGGAGGGCGACCAGCGTGCGGCTCATACGGTGATGGTGAGCAACAACTGGTCCAACAGCGCGCGGTCGTTGCTCAGACGCGGCACCTTGTTCTGCCCGCCCAGCTTGCCGCGCTGTTTCATCCAGTGGAAGAAGGTGCCGCGGGGCACGGCGTGCACCTTGGGCCGTTGCAGGGCCATGTCGCCGCGCCGCTTCGCGTCGTAATCGCTGTTCAGCGCGCGCATCGTGTCGTCCATCACCGAGAGGAAGGTGTCCAGGTCCGACGGCGGCCGCTCGAACTCGATGATCCATTCGTGACCGCCGCGGGCCTCCCGCTCCATGTACACCGGTCCGGCGGTGTACTCGGCCACCACGGCGCCGGTGGTGGCGCAGGCGGCCTCGATGCCGCGGTCCGCGTTCTCCACGATCAGCTCCTCGCCGAAGGCATTGATGAAGCTGCGCGTGCGCCCGCTCACCTGGATGCGGTAGGGCCGCACGCTGGTGAAACGCACGGTGTCGCCGGGGATGTAGCGCCAGAGGCCGGCGTTGGTGCTGATCACCAGCGCGTACTGCCGGCCCACCTCCACCTCGTGCAGCAGCTTGGTGCGCGGCTGCTCGCGGTCCATCTCCTCCAGGGGGATGAACTCGAAGAAGATGCCGTAGTCCAGCATCAGCAGCAGGTCGTCCGCCTGGTGGTTGTCGGTGATGCCGAAGAAGCCCTCGCTCGCGTTGTAGCTCTCCAGGTAGTTCACCGCGGGCGAGGGGAAGAGCGCCTTGAACTGCTCGCGGTAGGGGCGGAAGCTCACCCCGCCGTGCATGAACAGCTCCAGGTTCGGCCATACCTCCAGCATGTGCCGCTTGCCGGTGAGCTCCAGGATGCGCTTCAGGATGATCAGCGTCCAGGAGGGCACGCCGGCGATGCTGCGCACATCCTCGCGCATCGTCTCGCGCGCCATGCGCTCCACCTTCTCCTCCCAGTTCTCCATCAGGGCGGTCTCGATCACCGGGGTGCGGCGCACCTCCACCCAGATGGGCAGGTTGCGGATGATGATGGCGCTGAGGTCGCCCGTGTAGGCATCGGTGCGCAGCGGCTCGATGGTGCTGCTGCCGCCGATCACCATCGTCATGCCCTGGTACAGCTTGCTCTGCGGCGTCATCGCATAGTGCAGCGCCAGCAGGTCCTTGCCGCCCTTGTAGTGGCACTCCTCCAGGGCCTCGCGGCTCACGGGGATGAACTTGCTCTTCGCATTGGTGGTGCCGCTGCTCTTGGCGAACCAGCGGATGTCCGTGGGCCACAAGAGGTTCTGTTCACCCGCGCGCAGGCGGTCCACGTAGGGCTTCACCCGGGTGTAGTCCTGCAGCGCCACGCGCTCGCGGAACAGGTCCGGCGAGGTGATGCTCGCGTACTCGTGCTGCCGGCCCCACTCCGTGTAACGCGCCGCCGTCATCAGCTTGTGGAAGACCTCCAGCTGGGCCTCGTGCGGATTGTCGCGGAACAGCTCGATCTGCTGCAGCCGCTTCTTCATCAGGAACGAGAAGAGCGCATTGACGGGCATGGGCGGGAGGGGGTCGCGCGTCTACTTTCGTGCGGAAGATAACATCGCACAGCCACCATGGACGGAGCACCCCTGCGCAAGATGCTCGCCGGCACCGCGGACGGAACGCCGGAACGGCCCGGCCTGCGCGTGCAGTACGCCCTGCACCTGGGCGAGGCCACCGTGCCGCTGGCCGACCGCATCGGACGCACGTTCACCGTGCGCTTCACCGGCGCGCGCACCTGCATGTCCTGCGGCAAGCGGGTGAAGAAGTTCTACGGCCAGGGCCTCTGCTTCCCCTGCCTGCGCGCCGCGCCGGAGGCGAGCGAATGCATCGTGCGGCCCGAGCTGTGCCGCGCGCACCTGGGCGAGGGGCGCGATGCGGCATGGGAGCGCGATCACCATTTCCAGGAGCACCACGTCTACCTGGCGCAGACCGGCGGCATCAAGGTGGGCGTCACCCGCAGCACGCAGATCCCCGTGCGGTGGATCGACCAGGGCGCCGTGCTCGCCGTGCCGGTGGCGCGCACGCCCTACCGCCAGCTCGCCGGGGCCATCGAGGTGGACCTCAAGCGGCTGTTCGCCGACCGCACCGATTGGCGGCGCATGCTCCAGCAGGTCAGGCCCGACCCCGAGGCGCTGCTCGCCGCCCGCGACCGCGTGCTGCACGAGCTCGACCCCGCGCTGCGCGAGCACACCCTGCCCGATGCCGTGCCCCAGGTGCTCGACTACCCCCTGGCCGATACGCCCCCCAAGCTGGTCAGCGTCACCCTCGATAAGCTGCCCGAGATCACCGGCACCCTCGTCGGGGCCAAGGGGCAATACCTGGTCTGGGCCGATGGGCGGGTGCTTAACATCCGGAACCACAGCGGGTTCCATGTGGAAATAAGCGGATCGTAACCCGGGACGGAACGCGGCCGTTCAACAGGTGGGTTTTGGTCTTAAGGATCAAAGAAAGTCAGGGTAATGGGTTGAAGGGCTCGGCTGCGGTCGGGCCCTTCGCTCATTGGTACCGGCCGGAAAGCCGGCAGGGGCGGCCGGCAGCCCGCTGCGTGCTGCCGATCGCCCCTGCCGGCGGCGGTGACCTGCGTTAGTGGATCTCCAGCTCGAATGGCAGCCGGGCCTGGATGCCGGTCATCCCACGGGCCTTGCGCACCGCTTCGAACTGGTGCAACAGCTCGGCGTCCTCGCCGAACGCCTGCTTCGCCACCCAGGCCTTGCTCTCGCCGTTGAGGCCCTTCATCAGCTCCTGGAAGAAATCCTTCTGCTCGGGATAGTCCACCGTGCGGAACTCGTCCTTGCCCAGCCCGGCCATGGTGCCGGCTTCGGCGATGGCCGCCTCCAGCCCGCCGATGGCGTCCACCAGCCCGCGGGCCATCGCGTCGGTGCCGGTCCACACGCGGCCCTGCCCGATGCTGTCCACCTGGGCCACGGTCATCTTCCGGCCCTCGGCCACGCGGCTCTTGAAGGTGTCGTAGAAGCGGTCCACATAGCCTTGGATGATGCCCTTCTCCTCCGCCGTCAGCGGGCGGCTGGTGGTCATCATGCCGGCGTACTTGTGCGTCTGCACCCCGTCGAAGGTGATGCCCAGCTTCTGGTTGAAGAAGCCCTGCATGTTGGGGATCATCCCGAACACGCCGATGCTGCCGGTGATCGTGCTCGGCTCCGCATAGATCTTGTTGGCCGCGCAGCTGATGTAGTAGCCGCCGCTCGCGGCCACGTCGCCCATGCTCACCACCACCGGCTTCACCTGCTTGGCCAGCTGCACCTCGCGCCAGATCACATCGCTGGCCAGGCCGCTGCCGCCGGGGCTGTTCACGCGCAGCACGATCGCCTTCACCGTGCTGTCCTCGCGCACCTTGCGGATGGCCTCGCTCAGCGTGGCGCTGCCGATGCGGCCGTCCTCGCTCTCGCCGGTCATGATGTCGCCCTGCGCGTACACCACCGCCACCTTCGGCTTCTTGAAGAGGCCGGTGTCCTTCTTGTCGCCCTCGGCCTTCGCCTTGGGCACGTAGGCGCGGGTATAGCGGTTCAGGCCGGCCAGTTCCAGCGGCTTGTCCGCCGGCAGGCCCATCCGCTCCTTCACCAGGGCCAGCACCTCATCGCGGTACTTCAGCCCGTCCACCAGGCCGTAGGTCACCGCATCGGGCGCGTGGCGGACCAGCAGGCCGTCGGCGATGGCGTTCAGGCGGTCCTTGTCCAGCTTGCGCTGGGGGCCGATCGCATCGAGGTAGTCGTTCCAGATGCCGGTGAGCAGCGCGGACACCTGCTCGCGGTTCGCCGGGCTCATCTGCTTTTCGGTGAAGGCCTCGCCGAAGCTCTTGAACTTGTTGTTGCTGCCGCGGATGAACTGGATGTCGATGCCCAGCTTCTCGAAGAGGCCGCTGAAGAACATCATCTCGCTGCGCAGGCCGCGGAAGTCCAGGTCGCCCTCGGGCACCAGGTACACCTGGTCGGCCGCGCTCGCCACCAGGTACGAGCCCTGGGTATAGAGGTCGGCGAAGGCGATCACCGGTTTGCCGCTTGCGGTGCGGAAATCCACCAGCTTGTCGCGGATCTCCCGCAGGGTGGCGGTGCGGCCCTGCAGGAAGGAAAGGTCGAGGAACACGCCCTTGATGCGGTCGTCGGTCTTGGCCTTCTCCAGGTCGGCCAGCAGGTCGTTGAGGCCGATCTTGGAGGTGGCCTTGAAGGGGCCGAGGTCGAGCGCCAGCTGGTCCTTGTCGCCCCGGTCCACGATCTCCTGGTCCAGGGTGAGGTGCAGCACGGTGCCGTCCTTGATGGTGGTGGGCTTGCTTTCGAAGCTGAAGGCGCTGCCGAGCGCGGCGAGCATGCCCACGAAGAGCACGATCAACAGTACGCCGACCAGGAGGGTGCCCAGCATCGACGCGAACATGAACTTGAAGAACTGGCGCATGGGTCCGTTTTGACAGCTGCGAAAGTAGGCCGGTCCGCACGCGGAAGCCGGGGCTGATCACATGGGCGGTGGGCGGGTCGGCTGAGCGGGCACCGCCGGGCGGATACATTTGGCGGCCATGGCCGAGGTGCTGCTGTTGCTGGGCGGGGACCGGGGGGAGCTGGAGGACACCTTCGCGCAGGCCGCCGCGCGCATCACCGCGCGCATCGGCCCCGTGCTGGCGCAGAGCCGCGACCACTGGACGGAGCCCTGGGGCTTCGCCGACGACCACCTCTTCCTCAACCGCGCCCTGCTCATCACCAGCGGAACGGACCCGCGGGCGATCATGCCCGAGCTGCTGCGCATCGAGACCGAGCTGGGCCGCGTGCGCGATGCCACGGTCCGGTACGCCCCGCGCACCATCGACATCGACCTGCTGCTGGTGGGGGAGGAGGTCATCGACGCGCCGGGCCTCACCGTGCCGCACCCGCGGATGCATCAGCGCGCCTTCGCCCTGGCCCCCGCGGCCGATGTGGTGCCCGGCTGGGTGCACCCGCTGCTCCGGCGCACCGTGCTCGACCTCCTGAACGACGTGCTGCGGACCGGATGAACCCCTACGGCTACATCGCGGTCGAAGGCCTCATCGGGACGGGCAAGACCACCCTGGCGCGCCGGCTCGCCCAGAGCTGGAACGCCGCGCTGGTGCTGGAGGAGTTCGAGGACAACCCCTTCCTGCCGCGGTTCTATGAGGAGCCGCAGCGCTACGCCTTCTCGGTGGAGCTCTCCTTCCTGGCCCAGCGCTACCACCAGCTCAAGCGCGTGGGCGACCGCAACCTCTTCCAGCCGGTCACCGTGGCGGACTACAGCATCGGCAAGTCGCTGGTGTTCGCCAGCGTCACCCTGGCCGCGGACGAATACACCCTCTTCCGCGACCTCTACACCATCATGTACGCGGGGCTGCCCAAGCCCGACCTGCTGGTGTACCTGCACCTGCCCATGGACCAGGTGCGGCAGCGCATCCGCCTGCGGGGCCGGTCGTACGAGCAGGACATCGGCGAGGACTACCTGGACCGGCTGCAGCGCTGCTACCTCGACCACCTGCAGAAGCTCAGCGGTGCGCGGGTGCTGGTGGTCGACATCGAGGGGGTGGACCTCCTGCAGGACCCTTCCGCCTATGCGCGGATCCAACGGCTCATCGCCACCGAGCGGCCGGTGGGCTACCACATCGCGCGGGTCTGATCCACACCGCCGGTGTGGACAACTGCCGTCCGGAGCATACGACAGCTTGGCATGGATGGTGGTTATGTTTGCGGCCGGTTCCCGGTCAAAATCAACTCGAAGAGAACATGGAAAAAAGTCACCTGAAGGGCATCGTGGGGTCGCTCGCGGTCGCCTTGGTGGTCGCCGGTTGTGGCGGCTTGGGCAAGATGAACAAGTACGTTTCGACCATCACCTACACGGTCGATCCCAATCCGCTGATCGTGCAAGGTGACACCGTGCATGTGAACATCAATGGGAACTTTCCGGGGAAGTATTTCTACAAAAAAGCCCAGGTCGAACTGACCCCGACGCTGACCTACGCCTCGGGTGAGACCCCGATGAAGATGGCCGGTTTCCAGGGCGAGAAGGCCACGGTGGCGAGCAACACCAACTACACCACCGTTCCCTACGAGACCGGGAAGAGCTTCACCTACAATGACAAGGTGGCGTATACCCCCGCGATGGAGGAGAGCCAGCTGATGCTGAAGATCCTGGGCAAGCAGGGCAAGAAGGAGAAGCCCTTCGATGCGGTGAAGCTGGCCGACGGGGTCATCACCACGCCCTACCTCATGCTCAGCGACGACAAGGTGATCCTGGCTAAGGACAACTTCGTGCGTGTCACCAGCCACAGCGCCGATGCCACCATCCACTACCTGGTGGCCTCCGAGGTGGTGCGCCCCACCGAGCTGAAGGACCAGGACGTGAAGGACGTGAGCGCCTGGTTGAAGAACAGCGCCAAGAACCAGCGCATCGTGATCAAAGGCGCCACCATCGACGCCTACGCCTCGCCCGAAGGGGAGGTGCACATGAACGAGGGCCTGGCCGACAAGCGCGCCGCCTCGGCGAAGAAGTGGCTGCAGGGCGAGCTGACCAAGAACAAGTACGCCATGGCCAAGGACAACGCCTTCTACACCCTCAACCCCCGCGGGGAGGACTGGGCCGGCTTCAAGGCCGCCACGCAGGCCAGCACCTTCGCCGACAAGGACCTGGTGCTGCGCGTGCTGGAGATGTACCCCGACGTGGAGAAGCGCGAGAGCGAGATCAAGAACATGGCCGCCACCTACAAGGAAGTGGCCGAGGACATCCTGCCCAAGCTGCGCCGCTCCGAAGTGAAGGTGAACTACGACCTCACGGGCTACAGCGACGACGAGCTCACCCAGCTCAGCAAGACCTCGCCCGACTCGCTCAACGTGGAGGAGCTGCTGAAGGCCGCCACCCTCACGAGCGACCTCAATGAGCAGCTGCGCATCTACCGCGAGTGCGAGCGCATCCACCCCACCGACTACCGCGCGTCCAACAACGTGGGCTACGTGCTCTTCCAGCAGGGCAAGATGGCCGAGGCCGAAGCCGCCTTCCAGAAGGCCAACAGCATCAGCGACAACCCCGTCAGCACCAACAACCTGGGCGCCATCGCACGCCAGAAGGGCGACCGCAAGAAGGCCGCCGACCTCTTCAAGAAGGCCGCCGCTGCCGGTCCCGAGGTGAAGTACAACCAGGGCATCGTCGACATCCAGAACGGCAACTACAGCAGCGCCAACGCCAACATGAGCGGGGTGAACAGCTTCAACGCCGCCCTGGCCAAGATGCTCGGCGGTGACGCCGCCGGCGCCCAGCGCATCCTGGATGCCGCGCCCGAGAAGGACTCCGCCAAGGGCCACTACCTCGCCGCCATCATCGCCGCCCGCACCAACAACGGCGACGCCGTGCGCAACCACCTTGGCATGGCCGTGCAGCAGGACGCCAGCCTCCGCGAGAAGGCCAAGAAGGACCTCGAGTTCCGCGCCTTCAAGGACAACCTCGGCCTCTAAGGCCCCGCATCCGCGGACCGCATGGAGCCCTCGGCGAAAGCCGGGGGCTTCGTGCATCCGGGGCCTGCTTGGAATACGCTCAGCAGGACAGGGCGTCGCGCTGAACCGCCGTACGAAGAGCGCTCTTCCGCTCAGGCCGAGGCGGCTGTCCGCAAGCCGGCTATCCGGACGTGACGCAGCATTTGAGCTCGCCGGAAGCCGTGGGCAGGGGAGCGCTGCTCGCGTCGCACGGGGCCGGCCTGCAAACGGGGGCGGGGCTTGTTGAAGCATGTCCTACCCAAGCCGGGCTCGCCCAAGTGCCCAGGTCGTATCCGGGGGAAAGGCCGTGGCCATTGGCACAGGAGGCGATCGGAGCCGACCAGCTTTCATGCGGATCCACCTGCGGCCGGCCGGTGAGCCCAAGCATACTTCCGTGCTTCGTTCCAAGGCACGAAAAAGCCCCGGCAGGGCCGGGGCTTCGCACGAGGATCGATGCGCCCTTAGAACACCACCTTCTGGCGGCGGATGCGGGTGCGGTACTTCTTGTTGTTCGAGCGGAACTTATACAGCTTGTAGTGCAGCTGGAACTTCAGGAAGATGTAGCCGTCGTTGTCCTTGGGGTCGCCGCGCTGCTGGCCCGCCGTGGTCTGGTTGGGGATCAGGTCCAGGCTGGGGTCGGCCAGGTAGGCGGCCACGGGACCGTTGGCGGCCAGGAGGGCGAGCGGATCGTAATAGGTGCCGCTCACATCATCGATGTAGTCGGTGAAGGTCTTGGTGTACTGCAGTTCCAGGCCGCCCGACAGCTGCTTGCTGAAGGCCTTGCGGATGCCGACGCCCATGGGGATGCAGACACCGAAAAGGCTGTACTCGGCCGGGCCGTTCCGCAGGCCCTGGCCTTCGGTGTGCAGGGGCTGCAGCTCCACCCACTCGCCGTTGAGCTGTGTCTTCGGGTTGAAGTGGAAGCCGCCCACGCCCGCGAAGAGGTACAAGCCCATGCGGGAGGACTTCATGCCCTTCACGCCGCGCAGGTCGTGCAGGTGGCCCAGCTGTTCCTGGAACGGGTGGAACTCGAGGCACAGCTGCGCCTCGATGATGTCCGATTTGAAGCTGAGGTTCCGGTTGTGGCGGAACGGCTCGTCCGTGAGGTTGTCGTTGCCGGCCAGGATGCCGTAGGTCGCGTTCACGCGGCAGGAGAGCTTCTCCAGCAGGTAGTACCGGTAGCCGAAGCTGGCCGCCGGCTTGGTCTGGCTCATCTCCAGGTCCCACACGAACGGCGAGCCGATGCGGTCACGGCCGCCCAGTTCCCCCAGGAAGTTGGAGATGCCCAGCCCCAGGGTGAGCTCGGCCCGGTGCGTCTTCCAATAGTCCGAATTGCGGAAATACTGCCCGCTGGCGGGAACGACCGCCAAAAAGCACAACAGCAAGCACAGGGCGGGTAGTCGTTCCGTCGATCGCACGTCCGTTCGTTCAGTGCCAAATATAGGGGACCGGTCGTACACAAAGCACGGTTCGTGGCCCTTTCTTGCCGGGGGGCGGAAGCCCCCTCAGCGGCCCGTCCGTCCCAGGGTGGCCCAGGCCACCACGATGCCCGCGCACACCGACACGTTGAGCGAATGCTTGGTGCCCTGCTGGGGGATCACCAGGCAGCCGTCGCAGGCCTCCACCACCGCGTCGGACACGCCGTGGAGCTCGTTGCCGAAGACCAGGGCGGTGGGTTCCTCCAGGCCCGGCGACCAGCGGTCCAGGGGCACGGCCTGCACGGTCTGCTCCACCGCCCACACCCGGTAGCCCTCGCCCCGGAGGCGGCGGACGGCCTCCACCGTGGAGGCCTCGTGCCGCCAGGGCACCGAGAGGGTGGCCCCCAGGGCCGTCTTCTCGATCTCGCGGTGCGGGGGCAGGGGGGTGAAGCCGCCGAGCAGCAGCTCCGCGCAGCCGAACGCGTCCGCCGTGCGGAAGATGGACCCGACGTTGTGGCGGCTGCGCACATCGTCGAGCACCAGCCGCATCGGTCGCTTCACCATCGCCCGGTAGGCGGCGGCATCGATGCGCCCGAGTTCGTCCAGGGTGAGCTTGCGGTCGTCGGCGGGCATCGGAAGGATCACGGAAGCACGGACGTACCGTACTTTTCCGGGCCCCGAAAATAGGGGCTCCGTCCCGCGCCGATGTCCAAGTCCGCTTCCTCCGAAACGCCGCTGATGCGTCAGTACAACCGCATCAAGGGGCAGTACCCGGATGCGATCCTCCTGTTCCGCGTGGGCGATTTCTACGAGACCTTCCTGCAGGACGCGGTGGTCACCGCGCGCGTGCTCGGCATCACCCTCACCAAGCGCAACAACGGGGCGGCGGGGGAGATGGAGCTGGCGGGCTTCCCGCACCATGCCCTGGAGAACTACCTGCCGCGCCTGGTGCGGGCGGGGCACCGCGTGGCCGTGTGCGACCAACTGGAGGACCCCAAGCACGCCAAGACCATCGTGGAGCGCGGGGTCACCGAGGTGGTCACGCCCGGTGTCGCCTTCAACGACAGCGTGGTGGAGGGCGGCAGCAACAACTGGCTCGCCGCGCGCTGCACGCAGGGCGACCGCTGCGGGGTGGCCTTCCTCGACGTCACCACCGGCGAGTTCCTGGCCGGCGAGGGCGACATCGCCCAGGCGGTCAAGTGGATGGACGGCTACCGCCCCAGCGAGGTGCTGGTGTCACGCGACGGCGAAGGGGCCTTCCCCGGCGAGGAGGCGGCGCGGTGGCGCAGCTTCGTGCTGGAGCCGTGGGCCTTCACCGACGATTTCGCCCGCGAGCGGCTGCTCCGGCAGTTCGGCACCAGCAGCCTGAAGGGCTTCGGCATCGAGGGCCTGGCCTTGGCGCAGCGCGCCGCCGGGGCCGTGCTGCACTACCTCGGCGAAACGCACCACGACCGCCTGGGCCATGTGGCGCGCATCGCGCGGCTGGGCATCGAGGGGCATGTGTGGCTGGACCGCTTCACCGTGCGCAACCTCGAGCTGGTGCAGCCCGTGAACGAAGGCGGCCGCACCCTGCTGCAGGCCATGGACACCTGCGCCACGCCGATGGGCGCGCGCCTGCTGCGGCGCTGGCTGCTCTTCCCCCTGCTGGACCGGGCCGTCATCGATGCGCGGCTGGACCGGGTACAGGCCCTGGTGGATACCGGCGGGCTGCGCGAGGGCCTGCAGGACGAACTGCGGGCCATCGGCGACCTGGAGCGCCTCGTGGGCAAGGCCGCCGTGGGGCGCATCAACCCCCGCGAGCTGCTGCAGCTCGAGCGCGCCTTGCGCGCAGCGGAACGGTCCCGGGCCGCCCTGGCCGCAGGGCCTGCCGTGCTGGCCGCTTCCGTGCAGGGCTGGGCCGTGCCGCTCGACCTGGCGGACCACCTCCGGGCCACCATCGAGGCCGAGGCCCCGGTGAACGTGCAGAAAGGCGGCGTCATCCGCGCCGGCGTGGACGCCGACCTGGACGACCTGCGCCACGTGACCACCCACGCCAAGGAGCTGCTGCTCGGCATCCAGCAGCGCGAGACCGAGCGCACGGGCATCACCTCGCTCAAGGTGGGCTACAACAACGTCTTCGGCTATTACCTGGAGGTGCGGCATACGCACCGCGACAAGGTGCCGGCGGAATGGGTGCGCAAGCAGACCCTCACCGGTGCGGAGCGCTACATCACGGACGAGCTGAAAGCGCTGGAGGAGCGCATCCTGAGCGCCGAGGACCGCATCCTGGAGGTGGAAGGCCGCCTGTACCAGCACGTGGTGGAGCGGGTGTGCGCGGCCATTGGCGCCCTGCAGGCCACGGCGCTGGCGGTGGCCGAGCTGGATGTGCTCCGGGGCTTCGCGGCGAACGCGGTCGCCTGGCGGTATGCGCGGCCGGTGGTGCAGGACGGAGGCGTGCTGCGCCTGCGCAACGGCCGCCATCCGGTGATCGAGCAGCAGCTGCCCCCGGGCGAGCCGTACATCGCCAACGACCTTACCCTGGACCCGGCCACGGCACAGCTGGTGGTGATCACGGGTCCCAACATGAGCGGTAAATCGGCCTTGCTGCGGCAGACGGCCCTGATCGTGCTGATGGCGCAGGTGGGCAGCTTCGTGCCCGCGCAGGAGGCGGCCATCGGCCTGGTGGACCGCATCTTCACGCGGGTGGGCGCCAGCGACAACCTCTCCACCGGCGAGAGCACCTTCATGGTGGAGATGAACGAGACGGCGAGCATCCTGAACAACCTCAGCGCGCGCAGCCTCATCCTCCTCGACGAGATCGGCCGCGGCACCAGCACCTACGACGGCATCTCCATCGCCTGGGCCATCGCGGAGTTCTTGCACGAGCATCCCACGCGCCCCAAGACGCTCTTCGCCACGCACTACCACGAGCTGAACGAGATGGCCGATCACTTCGAGCGCATCCGCAACGCCAACGTGGCCGTGCGCGAGGCCGGCGGCAAGGTGCTCTTCCTGCGCAAGCTGGTCCCGGGCGGCAGCGACCGCAGCTTCGGCATCCACGTGGCACGCATGGCCGGCATGCCCGCGCGCGTGGTGGAGCGCGCCGAGAAGGTGCTGCACCACCTGGAGCGCACCCATGCGGGCGACCTCGGTGACGACACGGCCGTTCCCGCTGCCGGCGACGCTGCGCCCAAGCTGGGCAAGGTGGACACCACGGGCCTCGGCCGGGAGCCGCAGCTCAGCATCTTCCAGCTCGATGACCCGGCCCTGGAAGGCATCCGCGCCCAGCTCGAGGCCATCGAGATCGATACGCTCACCCCGGTGGAAGCGTTGCTGAAGCTCAACGAGATCAAGCGCATGGCGGGCGGCGGCAAGGCACGGCTGAAGAAGGCATGAGCCCGCCCTCCGGACCGGCGGGTGGGACGGACGCCTGGGCGCGGCGTTGGGGGGCGCTCGTGATCCCGGTCGCCGTGCTGCTGGTCTATTGGCCGTTGAGCACGTTCCGGTACGGCCTCATCCTCGGCGATACCCTGGATTGCTGGTTCCCCTGGCGGTGGTCCATCGCTTCGGCCTTGCAGGACGGGCATTTCCCGGTGTGGAACCCCTACCAGCAGATGGGGTATCCCCTGTATGCCGACCTGCAAGGGCCGGCGTGGTATCCCGAAGCCCTCGCGCTGGGCGGTACCGTGGGCCAGTCGCTGTACGTGCTGCAGGCCTTGTTCCTCGCCTACGTGATCATCGGGGGATGGGGCCTGATGCGCCTGGTCCGCGTGCTGCATGCCGACGCGCGTGCGGCCCTGATCGCCGGCCTGGCCTATGCGCTGGGCGGCTTCTTCACCGCGCATGAGATGCACGTGTACGCGGTCATCAGCGCCGCCTGGCTGCCGTGGCTGCTCGCCGCACAGGTGAAGCTGCTCCGGGCGCCCGGCTGGCGGCCCGCGCTGGAGGCGGCCGCGGTGCAGTTCCTGAGCCTCACGGGCGGCAACCACACCTTCAACCTCATCGGCGCCTACCTGCTGGCGGCCTTGATCGCCGTGCACGCCGTGCGGGCGTGGCGGGGTGGGGACAGGGCCTACGTGAAGCGCTTGATCGGCTGGGAGGCGGTCTTCGCGGGGGCCGCGGCGGTCATGGCCTGCGGCACGCTCTACGCCTGGTGGGAAGTGGCGCCGTACCTCGCCCGTGCGGGCGGGATGCCCTACGCGGATGCGGCCGCGCAACCCTTCACCTGGCCGGCGATGCGGTCGCTGCTGCTGCCCTATGCGGTCGGCACCGATGCGCACCACCTGGGCACCGACCCGACGATGGCCAACGGCTTCGTGGGCGTGATCATGCTCCTCTTCGCGGCATCGGCCCTGTTGCGGCGCCGGAGCGCGGTGGAGAACACCCTGGCGGCGTTCGGGGCTGTGTGCGCGCTGGCTTCCTTCGGTGATGCGCTCCCGGTGCACCGCTGGCTGTGGGCCGCGTTGCCGGGGCTGGACCTGTTCCGCTTCCCCAGCTATTACGGCCTGTTCGCCGCCATTGCCGTACTGGTGCTCGCCGCGGGTACCCTGGCGCAAGGGGACATGCTGCGCAGCACGCGGCCGCGCACGGTGCGAGCCTTGGTCGTGCTCGCCGCGTCGGTGTTCGTGGCCTTGATCGTCCAGGCATGGCTGGGCCGCACGAGCGAGCCGTCGTTCGCCGCTTCCGGCTTGATCACGATGGGGCGCATGCACCGCGTGCTGGTCGAGGCGCCGGTCACCTTGCTGGCCTTGGCGGGCGTGTACGCCTGGGTGGAACGCGGGCGCTGGTCCTGGCTGTTCGCCGCCGTGGCGCTGGAGATGGGCTGGGGCACCACACTGGCCCAATGGAACACCGCGCTCTCGGACTATTCCCCGGCGATGCTGCAAGGGCGGATCGATGAGCTGCCGCGCGGGCCGGTGTGGCCCGAGCTGGTGCCCATCGGCACCAACACCGACGGATCGCGCCTGCTGAAGCACATCTGGCGCAACGTGCAGGATTTCCAGGGCCGCCCCACGCACGAAGGCTTCAACTCGTTCTGGCTGAAGGACGCCAACCGGCTGGAGACCGACCATGCCGCGCTTTGGCACGCCATGGAGCGGCAGCCCCTGGTCTACCTCAGCGATCGCGTGGTGCCCGCGGACGGCTACGACCCTGCCCGGGTGGATGCCGCACGGGACAGCGCCTTGATCGTCCTGCCTCCGGGTGTGCCGGTGCCGGTAGGATTGCGGCACGAGCCTACGGACCGGGTCACGGTCGCCGGCTTCGATCACGATGGCATCGCCGTGGATACCCGCACCGCCGCGCCGTGCTTCCTCCTGTTGCAGCAGGCCTGGTATCCCGGCTGGCACGTGCTCATCGACGGCCTGCGGATGGACGTGCAGCGGGCGAACATCGCTCCGTTCGGGGCGTGGCTGCCGCCCGGCGACCACCGGGTGGAGTTCCGGTTCAGCAAGCCGGTGGTGCCATGGCTGCTGGCGCTTTCGATGATCGCCTTCCTCGGGGCCCTGGCCGCCTTGGCCGTTACCGGGTCGCCGGGAATAGGGCGGGTGGTGCGGCTCGGGGGCACGGCCGGGCTGGCGATGGCCCTGGGGTGGTCGCTGCTCGGGCATCCGGCAAAGGCGGAGCGCGTCCGGCACGAAGCGGGCCGGCTGCTGGCTCCGCTCGCGGAGAAGGACAGCATCCTGCTCAACACCGATCGGGCGCCGGTGCTGCTGCCTTTCCTGCAGGGGCGCAGGGCCACTATCATCCGTGCCGACGACCCGCTGCGTGTGGACGAGGTCGTGCGGGCCGCAAGCGCCCAGGGGACCGGAGCGCTCCGGTGGGTCGACATCGGCCTGCCCAC
>JAFDZF010000095.1 GCA_018267055.1 Bacteroidota bacterium | reverse complement strand
CTGGTCAGCGGGAATTGCTTCGACAGCACCTGTACGGCCCTCACGATCGGCAGCGGCCCCTCGCCCTGCGACGGCCTGAACGCCGGGTTCCAGGTGACCACGGAAGGCCTGGAGGCCAGCTTCTACACCAGCGGATCGCCGAACGGCCAGGTGTACAGCTGGTCCTTCGGCGACGGCACCTCCGGACAAGGCCCCGCACCCGCGCACACCTATGCCTCCGGAGGGCAGTACCACGCCTGCCTCACGGTATGGACCTGGGACCCGGCGACCCAGGACACCTGCTTCGCCGACCATTGCGAATGGGTGGTGGTGCAGGGCGGCGGCTCGCTCTGCGACAGCCTCAATGCCGCGTTCGACGCCGTGGTGAACGGGTCCACCGTGCACTTCATCAGCGCATGGAACCCGCCCGGCGTGCACCACCAGTGGTCCTTCGGCGACGGCACCTGGTCCGACAATGCCACGCCGACGCATGCCTATGGCCAACCAGGGACCTACCTCGCCTGCCTCACGGTCTTCGATCCGCAGGCCGCCGATACCTGCAAGCGCACGCGTTGCAAACCCATCGTCATCGGGGGCGGCAACAGCCCTTGCGATACCATGTTCAGCGTCTCCTTCACGGCGGTGCAGCAGGGCGGACAGGCATTGTTCACCGCTTCGTCCTCGGTGCCCCAAGCCACTTATTCCTGGTCGTTCGGTGACGGTACCTCCGGCTGGGGCGAGACCGTGGAGCATCACTTCACCCCGGGTGAGCACCTGGTCTGTGTCCAGGCCTGGTATGGTGTTCCAGGGACCATCGATACCTGCACTGCGCATGCCTGCCAGTGGATCACGGTGGAAGGGAGCGGTTCGCCCTGCGACAGTCTGGACGCCGGCTTCCAAGTGACCACCGACGGGCTCGCCGCCACCTTCCACAACAACCCCGGCAATGCCACACAGGCCTACCATTGGTCGTTCGGCGACGGAACCTCCGGCTGGGGGCCCATGCCCACGCACACCTATGCCGCACCCGGCCAGTACCACGCCTGCCTGACGGTGTGGACCTGGGACCCGGCGACCCAGGACACCTGCTTCGCCGACCATTGCGAATGGGTGATGGTGCAGGGCGGCGGCCACAGCCCGTGCGATTCGCTGTTCCAAGTGGGCTATACCTACGGCCAGCAAGGTCCCCACGTCGCCTTCCATGCACAGGCCGCCGGTGATGGGGTGCACTACAGCTGGTCCTTCGGCGATGGCACCTTCGGCATGGGCCCGAACGTGGAGCACACCTACGCCCCGGGCGAATACTACGCCTGCGTGCGGGCCTGGGCGCACCTTCCCGGGGCCATCGACACCTGCTTCGCCGAATACTGCCACTGGATCCATGTGGAGGGCGATGGCTCGCCTTGCGACAGCCTGAACGCCGGCTTCCAAGTGACCACCGACGGGCTCGCCGCCACCTTCCACAACAACCCCGGCAATGCCACACAGGCCTACCATTGGTCGTTCGGCGACGGCACGTTCAGCGATGCGCCGGTGCCCACGCACACCTATGCCGCACCCGGCCAGTACCACGCCTGCCTGACGGTGTGGGCCTGGGACCCGATGACCCAGGACACCTGTGTAGCCGACCACTGCGAATGGGTGGTGGTGCACGGCGGGAACGGCTCGCCCTGTGACAGCCTGCTGCACGCGGCCTTCACCTGGACCGCGGGCGATGCGGCCATCCTCTTCCAGGACCAGTCCACCACGAACGGCATCCCCGTGGCGCACTACTGGGACTTCGGCGACGGATCCGTCAGCGACACGCCGGACCCGATCCACCATTACGACCAGCCGGGCCAGTACCTCGTGTGCCTGACCATCGTCCCCTTGGGCGCGACCGACTCCTGCTCGAACACCGTTTGCAGGTGGGTCTCCGGCTTCGGCGGCCCGCCCTGTGATAGCTTGCTGCACGCGGCCTTCACCGTGATCCCGGGCGATGCCTCCCTCTTCTTCCAGGACGGATCCTCCACGGGCGGCATTCCGGTAGGGTACTTCTGGGACTTCGGCGACGGGTCCACGAGCGACGCGCAGGATCCGATCCACCTCTATGCGCAGCCTGGGCTGTATCCCGTATGCCTCACCATCTTCCCGATCGACGGGATGGGCTCCTGCTCCAGCACGACCTGCCACTGGGTCGACGCGTTCGGCGGAAGCAGCGGCCCCTGCGACAGCCTGGTGATGCCGAGCTTCGATTGGAACGCGGACGGCGGCGTGGTGACCCTGTGGAGCACCGGCTTCGGGAACGGCCTGCCGGTCTCCTACTCCTGGACGATGGACAATATGCCGTTCGGGACGGGCCCGCAGGTGATCTACCAGCCGTCGGCCCCGGGTGAACTGTATGTGTGCATGACCGCCACGCTCTATGGGCCGGACCAGGCCATCCTCTGCACGACCACCGTCTGCGACACCGTCCTCTTCAATGGCATCGTGACCGGCGTGCCGGAGCTGCCCGGTGGCGCTGACGTGAACACCTATCCGCAACCCTTCACCGACCGCCTGACCGTACAAGGCGGGTTGAGCGGCAGCGTCCGCTTCACCCTGATGGACATGGCCGGCCGGGTGGTGGATGACCGCCAGCTGAGCGTACAAGGCAGCACGGCGCTGGACTATGCCACGCAGCCCGCAGGTCCCTACTTGCTGCGGGTCCGCAGCGCCATGGGCGAGCGCACCCTGCGTGTGCTGAAGCAATAGGCGGCTCCGCCGAAAGAACGACGAAGGCCCGGGGCGTTCCCGGGCCTTCGCTGCTTGAGGGGCGGTGGATCAATCGACCGGGACCTCCACGGCCGCGGGGACCAGCTGGAACCGGTCCATCACCACCTCCGTCACGTAGCGCTTCCGGCCGTCCTTCGCCTCGTAGGAGCGGTGGACGAGCCGGCCCTCCAGGGCGATGCGGCTGCCCTTGCGCAGCTGGAGCACCACCTGCTCGGCGGTGCGGCCCCAGGCCACGATGGAATGCCATTGGGTGTCCTCCTTCACCTGGCCATCGCCGAAGATGAACCGCTCGTTGGTGGCCACGCTCAGCCGGGCCACGCGTTTTCCGCCTTCCAGTTCCTTCACCTCCGGGTCGCGGCCCAGGTTGCCCATCAGTTGCACGTGGTTCCGCAGCATCGTTCCCATGATCGTTCGTTTTTATCGGCCGTTCTGTTGGCCGCTGCGAACGTCCGACGGGTGCTTCCGTGGATCCGGCCAGCAACTGTTTACAGGCGTTCATAAGCGTTTGCGGGACGGCTCTTGTGCGAAGAGCCCCCGGAATGATGTACCTGACGAAACAACTTCGTCCCTTTCTACTGATCCTCTAAGTGCTGAAGGATGCGCCTGAGCCCGTTTGGTGAGGGTCCAGTGATGCGAGGGAGGACGCTCTGGGCTTTGGTGGAGCACTGCTTCGCTCCTATCCGCTCCCTTCCCTGCGTTGGTCCCGATGGGGCACCCGTGGGCGGCTATGTGGTGAGGTGAAGGTAGGTCACGGGCCGTATAGGCGGCCAAGTAGATCACCCATCAGATCGCCTTGAAATTTAACATTTGCACTCTATCTATTGATGTTCTGAGGGTTGCGCTGACTATCGCATGAGTGCACCATGCGACCACTTGCAATCGATAAGATAGATCGGTATGTTTGTGCCGCATGAACGCACGCGACACCGAATTGCTCATCCTGCGCACGCTGCTGAAGGCTCAGGACCGAGGCGCCGAATGGGTGAAGGAACGCATCACGGAAATCGAAGAAAGCAGGCCGACCACGCCGTCGCTGTGGGATACTGTCGGCGTAGGACGATGGGATAACGTCGCCACGCTTGGGGATGCACTCATCAAGACGATCACCGATGCAGGTAAGTTCATTTCCTCGCGGTCCATCGTTGACCGCCTGTGGGACTTCCCGATCGTTGCCGCTGAAGCTGATCCCCGCTTCCGTCGCCGCATGGTATCGCAGGGCCTATATGTACAAAAGACCAAGGAGACCGTGGTGTCGGTCAAGTTCGGTAAATCCACCCTTTGGGGCCTTGTCGGCTGGCTGAACGACCTGGATATGCCTATGGACCAATACAAGCCTGACACCTCAGACGTAGACGAAGAGACTGACTAGAAAAGCGAACGCCCCACCGTGCAGGGTGAGGCGTTCAACAGGCACTGTAGCTCAACTGGATAGAGCATACAGTTTCCGACCTGTAAGGTTGTGGGTCCGAGCCCCACCGGTGCTTCAAGTGTTCGTTGACATAGTGCCTCCGTAGCTCAGTGGTCTGAGCATCGACTGTAACCCGAGGTGTCACGCCGGAGGGGTCGAAGGTCGCCGGTTCAATTCCGGTCGGAGGCACTATGCCAATAGAACACGCTACAAAGCTACAGCACCAAGCCTTCCGATCCAAATGGCAAAAGCACAAGCCGACCTCAAGCGCCTCTCCGAAGAGGAAGCGCGTGCGTTGCTGGAGAGCATCCGCTGGCCCGAGGGGCCCCGGTGTGCGCATTGCTCCAGTGAGGACGTGTATCCTCTCACCGGGAAGGGCTGCCGCCCTGGGTTACGCCATTGCCGCTCCTGCCGCCGGCAGAGTTCGGTCACCGTCGGCACCGTCATGGAGCGCAGCCGTGTCAAGTGCTGGCAATGGGTGTACGTGTTCGCAGCGATGGCGGCATCCAAGAAGGGAATCAGCGCGCACCAACTGGAGCGCGAACTAGGCGTTCAGTACAAGACGGCGTTCTTCATGTGTCATCGTGCCCGCCACGCGATGAAGGAGAGCTTCACCACCAAGCTCGGGGGCGAAGGCAAGACCCTTGTTGCCGATGAGGCGTTCGTAGGGGGCCGTCCACGTTATCCCGGGCGTGAGCGCACGCCCAAGACGCCTGTGGTGGTGCTGCTGGAGCGTGGTGGACAAGCGCGCGCGGTAGTGACACCGGATGTCACCGCATGGACCCTACGCAAGCACCTGGAGGGGAACGGGGACCTCGCATCCCGGCTCATGACCGATGAGAATGCGGGATACAAAATGGTGGGGCGCAAGTTCAAGGGCGGCCATCAGAGCGTGAATCACAGCGCACGAGAGTTCGCCCGCGGGGATGCGAACAGTTCCGAAGCAGAGGCCTACTTCGCACTGCTGAAGCGCGGCCTGTACGGAGTGTTCCACCACGTCAGCCCTGAGCGGCTACACCTCTACGTCCAGGAGTTCGACTGGAGGTGGAACCGTCGCAAAATGAGCGACACCGAACGCGCCTTGGAGGGGCTGAAGATGGCAGAGGGTAAGCGCCTCTACTATCGCAAGCCCCGGCAAATCGAAGGCGGGGAGCGATCATCTACTGAAGCCACGCAAACCTAAGAAGGTCGTACGGCGCAAGTCCAAGCGCCCGAACGTGGTGCTACAGATCGGAGGGCAGGTGTACACCGTGTATCCTTACGCGCTCAAGCCAGTAGCCAACACCGAAGCATACCTTCGTGCGTATGCCCGAAAAGGTCAGCCAAGCGACGATCGACCTACTGAGGAAGGCGCTGAACACACCGCCCCCGAAGAGCGACCCAAAGCCCCGTAAGCGCAGGGCTGCAAAGAAGAAGGCGAAGAAATAGCCTTTAGTTGGGCACCAGCTTCGACATGTGCGCGTAACTACCGGGAGGGCATTCAAAGTGCACCTCCGCGCCTTCCGGAATCACCAACGGTAGTGTGCCGTAGAGGGTTTGCATGGTCGAAGTGTTGAAATACCCCGTTCGCTTGTCAAAGCCGCAGGTGACAGCGAAGCATATCAGCCCATGGTGCTTGAATACAGAGAGGTACATATCCCCCTTCAACACGCTTACCGATACCTCATCATCCAGCGAGATGATCTTCCAAAACTTATTGTAGACCGTGTGCCATTGGTCGAGCGCCATGGTAGGCGCCCCTACTTCAAAGGTTTCCTGGTGCTGTGAATAGGCGGTGGCACACACGAAGATGAGGGACAAGAGGGCGATGCGCATCGCAGGACAGGTTGTGCTCCTGTCCCATCGGAGCGTATGGGTGAAATGGTGAGCGCGGAACCGCCACCAGGCCAGCGAGCAGGCTTACGACGGCCTTTAGGCAAGCCAAAGCAGCAGCCCGCGCCCGTGTGGACACGTGAAGTGCAATGGCCCGTGCCTAGAGTGAGGTCGTAATTCGCTCGCTAGGGCCGGTGGCTTTCGCCACCTCGATACGACGCCAATATAAAGGGATCGGTTGGCTTGGTGCGGCCCTCTCTATTGTAGGCTGGCACCCGTTTTCTCAGGTACACCATTCCGAGAGCCCCCGGGGTACGAACCGCCTATATTTAGCCGCCTTTGCCGGAAACAAGGCCCAATCCCCACGAACGATGAGCGAGACGAAGCGGATCCTGGTCCCCACGGATTTCACCAAGGTGGCCGATTGCGCCATGAACCATG
>JAFDZF010000094.1 GCA_018267055.1 Bacteroidota bacterium | reverse complement strand
GAAGGCCCGTTGGACATCTCATTGATGATGAGCGTCTGCCCCTGCGCCAGGCCCGCACAGAGCAGGACGGGGAGGAACGCCTGGACCGGCCGGGCGCTCCTGAGCGATGCGCAGGAGGGAAGGGAGCGGAGCATGCCGGACAAGGAGGAGCAGGGGTCTTTTTCGACCGCGATCGTAGTCCGATGGGATGACGTGATCGTGAATACAAAGTTGCATCGGGATGATGGCGGGTGCACGACCGGGCATCGCCATATATGCGGTGGCGATCTAACGATCCCTTCGCGGAATGACCCCGAACGCATAACCCTGCCTTAATCCCCTCCGGACGCGGGCAGGAGAGCTTTGCCGTCGCTTTCCCGACCCCTGATGGCACGCCTGTCCTTCCTCCTCCTGATCGGCCTTTCCACGCTCGGTCTCCGCGCGCAGAACACCATTGTCCAGCAGGGGTTCGAGGCCAGTGTCGCATGCCCGGACTGGACCTATACCGGCGGGAACCTGAACACCGAGACCGCCCGCACGGGCAGTCGCTCCATGCGGGTGGGTCGCCAGGGAGAAAGTACCACGGTGACGTTCGCACCGGTGACCCTGACCGGATACCTCAACGTACAGCTCAGCCTGTACCACTCGGCCCGCGGAGGCATGGGCCCGGGCATGGATACCGACGAGGGGGCCATCATCCAAGTGCGGATCGACGGCGGGCCGTGGTCGACGGTGGCCGCGGTGACCGGGTTCGGGGATTGCAGCTGGCCCTGGAGCTCCACGGGCGGATGCTCCGGCAGCTGCAACAATTCGATGCCCAACCCGGCGGTGTACAACATCCCGAACGGGACCTCCCAGGTGGAGGTACGTGTCTGCTCGACCAATTGCTCGGGCGGCAGCATCATGAACTACAACCGCACGGATGAAGGCTTCTTCATCGACGACGTGAAACTGACCACCACGAGCTCGGTGGTGACGCCCGGTTCCGGCAACCTGACCTGGAACGGGAGCGTGAGCACGGATTGGTTCGATTGCCGCAACTGGACGCCGAACCACCTCCCCGGCCCGGGCTGGAACGTGACCATCGACCAGACCTCGGTGAACCAGTGCGTGGTGGGCAACAGCGTGAGCACGCCGATGAACGCCTACTGCGCCGGCCTCACCGTATCCACCACGGGCACGGTCTCCCGCAAGCTCACCGTCGACAATGGACGATCGCTCGTGGCGGCCGGTCCGGCGGTGGTGCAGCGGCTCAGCACGGGCGTGGATTCCGCCGTGGTGCTGCTGAAGAACGGCTCGTTCACGAGCGGCGGCCTCACCGTGTCCGGCGACCGCGCGATGTTCCAGGACAACCTGGTGGCGAACACGGCGCAGATCAAGGGGAACGTGCTGCTCACCTCCAACGGCAAGATCAACCTGAACAACGGGGTGCTGGGCGTCGAGGGCGACATCACCAACAACGTGTCCACTTCGGCCTTCCTGCGCAATGCGGGCTCCAAGGTGATCATCAACGGCAGCGGGCCGCAGACCATCTCCGCGGGCTTCCCTGATGCCTACACTTCACTGAGCATCTACAAGGAGGCGGATGACGTGACGCTGGCCGCCCCGATCACCGTGAGCGGCACCCTGGACCTGTACCTCGGGCGCGTGTTCACCAGCACTGCCGGCCTGCTGACGATGAAGGCGAACTCCACGGTGATCAACGCGTCGAACGGCAGCTTCGTCCACGGCCCGATGCGGAAGGAAGGCAACACCGCGTTCACCTTCCCCGTGGGCAAGGGCGGCACGTACCGGCCGCTGCTGATCGCCGGGACCGCCGCAGGCACCGGCACGTACGGCACCAACCTGCCCACCAACCAGTTCCAGGCGGAATACTTCGCCACCAGCCCCAACATCGCCATCGGCACCCTGCGCGACGTGACCATCGACCACGTCTCGGACTGCGAATACTGGACGCTCGACCGCACCGGTGCGCAGGCCTCCACGCCCTTCGTCCGCCTCAGCTGGGACACACCTGCGAGCTGCGGGGTGACGCTCCCGAGCGACCTGCGCGTGGTGCGATGGACCGGCTCCATCTGGAACGACCGCGGCAGCAGCAACGTCACCGGCACCAATGCGAGCGGCTGGCTGAGCACGGCCATCGCCCAGACCGCCTTCAGCCCCTGGACGCTGGCCTCGGTGAGCACGCAGAACCCCCTGCCCATCCAGCTGCTGTCGTTCACCGCGAAGCCGGAGGGCGATGACGTGCGCCTGGATTGGACCACGCTGACCGAAGAGGACAATGATCACTTCACCGTGGAGCGGAGCAGCAACGGGAACGGCTTCACCGGGATCGCCCAGGTGCCCGGTGCCGGCACCAGCGTGGCCGAGCTGCACTACACCACGCTCGACAAGGACCCGCTGCCGGGCCTCTCCTACTACCGCCTGCGCCAGACGGACATGGACGGGGGCTCGACCGTTTCGGGGATCGTTCCCGTGCTGTTCAAGGGGCGGACGAACGATGACCTGGTGCTGCTCCCTGCCGCGGACCGGCTCACCGTGCGGCACCGGCTGCCTGCCGGACAGTACGGCCTGTTCGATGCGAACGGCCGGCTGGTGGACGCGGGCACGGCCCCGGAAGGCGTGTTCGGCCTGCCGCTGGACGGACTGGCGCCCGGGCTCTACCTGCTCCGTGTGACCGCCGGCAGCATCGCCGCTTCAGGCCGCTTCATGCACTGATCCCATGCGCCCTTCCCAGCGCATATCCCTTCCGGCCCTTCTCCTGGCCGCCTCCCTGGGGATCGCCCCTGCGGTGCAGGCGCAGCTGAGCATCGCCACGGTGGGCGTTCCCGTGGTGCAGGACTTCAACATCGGCGGCTCGACGAACTGCACGGCGAACGTGCCCTGGCAGAACGACGTGACGATCCCGGCCTGCTATTCGGACCGCCCGACCTACAACTACTCGAACGGCTGCGCGAACATCGGCGGCCTGCACGTGGCGGGCTCCGGCGGCGACATGGCGCTCGGCGGACGCGGAAGCAACAGCACGAGCCAGGTGCGGTGGGGCGTACGGTTCAAGAACAACACCGGCGTGACGCTGAGCGCGCTTCACATCGGCATCCGCTGCGAGCAGTGGGGCTACGCGCAGTCGAACCTGGCGAACAATGTGACACCCTTCGCCTACCGCACGTCGGCCTCGCCGATCACCGACGTGACCTCGGGCACCTACACCAACGACCCCACGTGGAACCTCGTCAGCTTCACCGCGCCCACGGGCTGTTCGGGGGGCAACAGCGCCATCGATGGGAATTCGCCGGCGTACTCCGCCTACAAGGAGGGCTGCCTGAACGTGACGCTCGGACCGGGCGATGAGATCATGCTGCGGTGGTTCGACACCAACGACGCGTGCAATGACCACATGCTGTGCGTGGACGACCTGACGGTGACCGGCTACCAGGCCCCCGTGCTGAGCGTGGACGGCGCCACCACGTTCTGCGCAGGCGACTCGGTGACGCTGACGGTGACCGGCGCCCTGGACGTGGCCTGGTCCACGGGCGACACCACCGCGGCCATCACCGTGCACGAGGCCGGCACCTACACGGCCATCTGCACCCAGGCCTGCGGAACGGCCACGCTGTCCCGGACGGTGACGGTGATCGAAGCGCCCGTCGCAGCGGTGGATCCTCCCGGGCCGCTCGGCCTGTGCCCCGGGGCCGTGCACGTGCTCACCGCCTCGGGTGGGGCCTCCTTCCTCTGGAGCACCGGCGATACGACCGCGGCCATCGAGGCGGACATGGCCGGGACCTACAGCGTGACCGTGACGGGCGAGTGCGGTTCCGACGAAGCGTCGGTGACGATCGCGCCTTCGGCGATGCCCATCGCACAGGTGGCCCCGCAAAGCCCTGTGCTCTTCTGTCCGGGAACATCGGTGACACTGACCGCCTCGGGCGGTGACAGCTACCTGTGGTCGAACGGCGATGAGACCGCGTCCACTACCGTGAGCACCGCCGGCACCTGGACGGTGACGGTATCGAACGCATGCGGCAGCGACATGGCCTCCGCGGTCACGCAGGCGATCCCGCCGCCGGCCGTGTCCATCGCGGCCGGCAGCACCGTGCTCTGTCCCGGTGGAGCGGTCGTGCTGACCGCGAGCGGCATAGGCGTCTACCTGTGGTCCACGGGCGACACCACCGCATCCATCACCGTGACCGCCGGCGGCATGTACGCGGTGACCGCGAGCAATGCCTGCGGCAGCATGAGCGAGGCGGTGACCATCGTGGGAAGCCCGCTGGTGGCGGCCTTCACGGCCGCGCCCCTGACCGGGCGGGCACCGCTGGAGGTGACCTTCGCCAACAGCACCGCTCCGCCGACGGCCACATCAGCCTGGGACCTGGGCACCGGGCAGACGACGGAGCACTCGCCCACCTGGACCTATACCGGGCCCGGCGTGTACACGGTGGTCTTGACCGCCACGGACCCCGCGACCGGTTGCACCGACACGGCGATGGCGACCATCGTGGTGGAGCTGGGCACGTCGACCCTGACGGTGCCGAACGTGTTCAGCCCCAACGGTGACGGGGTGAACGACCTCTTCCTGGTGCAGCAGCAGGGCCTGGTGGCGTTCGAATGCACCCTGCTGAACCGGTGGGGGCAGGAAGTGGGCCGCATGACCGGTCCGGAACAGGGCTGGAACGGCCGGAAGGACGGTGAGCCGTTGCCGGAAGGCACCTACTACTACGTGGTCCGTGCGAGCGGGCTGGACGGCCGCGCCTACGACCTGAGCGGGGCGGTGACCCTGGTGCGCTGAACACCGCATCCATGGCGGGGCATACCGGCCGCCATCGCCCGGCCGATCGTCATTCCCGCCTCACATGGGGATCGATCGCTTAAAGAACACATAGATCCGGTCAAGATCCCACCTAACGCGGCCCGTGGAACCTTGCCCTACCCTAAGACGACAACCCTCACACCCGATGAAAACCCCCTTACTCCACCGATGTCCTGACCTGTTCCGCAGGTCGAACGGCATCCCGGACAGCCCCCGCCGGTCGACCAGGTCGACAGGTGGGTCGCGTCGGACCGGCTTGCTGCTGGCCCTGCTGCTGGTGACGGCCTCCTCGTTCGCCCAACTCGCGACCTGGAGCGTTTCCGGCCTTTCCGGCTACGGCCCCTCGCCCTGGACCCCTGCCGGGTCACCCGCACCGAACGCTAACCTGACCATTGTCGGTTGGACCCGCGGTCCCGGCGTGACCACGTCCGGCACCGCTGCCGGCTCCGCATGGGGAGGGACCAGCTGGAACACGACTTCCCAGGCCGCCGCGGTATCGGCCGGTGACCACGTCACGACGACCCTTACCGCGAACGCGGGGTACAAGGTGTCCTACACCACGTTCAACTTCACGAAGTACCGGCGCTCCAATGCGGGCGCGACGAACGGCATGCTCCAGTACAGCATCGGCGGTGGGGCGTTCGTGGACATCGCGCCGTATGCCTACAGCAGCAATTCAAGCAGTGGCGCCGCCCTCAGCCCGGTCAGCCTGTCGGGCATCGCTGCATTGCAGGACGTGGGACCGGGTGTCGCGGTGCAGTTCCGCATGGTGAACTGGGGAGCGACCGATGTGGGCGGCACATGGTACGTTTTCGCGGACCTCAACATCACGGGCACCGTGGTGCAGCTACCCGTCCTTACGGCGTCGGCGACCTCTCTGCCTGCCTTCAACACCCAGGTCGGCACCCCGTCGGCCGCACAGACCTTCACCGTATCGGGCGCGGCGCTGACCGCTCCCCTCGTCGTTACGGCACCCACCGGCTTCGAAGTGCGCGAGAACGGCGTGGGCAACTATGCCGGCAGCGTCTCCTTCACCCCCTCGGGCGGCACGGTGAGCACCAGGACCATCCAGGCCCGCCTCACCGGTGCTTCCACCGGCAGCTTCAGCGGCAACATCACCTGCACCTCGACGGGTGCCACGCAGAAGAACGTCGCCGTGACCGGCACGGTGATCAATGTGAACACCGGCATCCAGTTCAGCGTGGCCGCGGCCACCGTGCAGGAGAACGCCGGCACGACGGACCTGGTGCTGCAGATCACCAATGCGAGCGCCTCCGCCGCCACGAACATCCAGGTGGCCCTGGCCAGTGGCGATCCCGCCCTGGTGGGCGGCTTCACCACGCAGAACATCTCCTTCCCCGCGGGCAGCAGCGCCTCCATCAATGTGCCGCTGACCATCACGGACAACGGCGTGTGGAACAGCAGCCCGGTGCTCACCTTCACCCTGCAGAACATTAGCGGCGGCCAGGGCACCCCGAACATCGGGCCCAACGGCAGCCTCGCGCTCACCATCCAGGAATACCTGCCGCTAGCGCTCGTGCTGAACGAGATCGACTATGCGATGCCCGGCGAAGGGGCCGAGTTCATCGAGCTGAAGAACACCGGCACCGCCGCGGTGGACCTGCATGATTTCAAGGTGCAGCTGGTGTACGAGGACGCCGGCGCGCACGTGTACGACTCCGTGATGCTGCCCGCCTTCGTGCTGCAACCGGGGAGGTACTACGTGGTGTGCGGCAATGCCGAGAACGTGCCGAACTGCGACCTGACCGCCTCGCTGCCGACGGACTTCATCGCCGGCGCATTGACGGCCGCCGTGGGCCTCCGCACGCCCGCCGCCGCACTGATCGACGCGGTGAGCTATGAAGGGAACACCACGGGCTACACGGAAGGCGATGCCACCGGCCTGATGGACCCCGTGGACCAGGACGGGATCAGCCTTGCGCGCATCCCCGATGGCCAGGACACGCAGCAGAACGGCACCGACCTCCGCCAGAGCTGCCCCACACCGGGCGCTGCGAACAAGGCGCAAGGACAGAGCTGCGATGACGGCGACCCGAACACCATCCTGGACGTGATCACCGCCGGCTGCGTGTGCGCCGGCATCGTGCCGCCGACCGAGGACTGCCTCGGCGTGCAGAACGGCCCGGCACTGCCCGGCACCGCTTGCGATGACGCCAACGCCAGCACCGGCAACGACACCTGGACCGCCGAATGCCAGTGCGTGGGACAGACCATCGACTGCGCCGGCGTGATCGGTGGTCCGGCACTGCCCGGCACCGCCTGCAACGACAACGACGCGAACACGGAGAACGATACCTGGACCGCCGAATGCCAATGCGCCGGCACCGTCATCCCCTTCGACTGCATGGGCGTGGCCCACGGGACTGCGCTTCCGGGCACGGCCTGCAATGACGGCAATGCCGCCACGGGCAACGATACCTGGACCGCCGAATGCCAGTGCGTGGGACAGACCATCGACTGCGCCAGTGTGCCGGGCGGTGCCGCCCTTCCGGGCACGGCCTGCAACGACGGCAACGCGAACACGATCGACGACACTTGGAACGCCTCGTGCCAGTGCGTGGGACAGCCGGTGGATTGCCTGGGCGTGCCCAACGGGACCGCGATGCCCGGCACCGCCTGCAACGACAACGACAACAGCACGTGGAACGACGTGTACGGCGCCAACTGCATGTGCGCCGGCACGGCGATGCCCCCGGGCGGCGCGGCGATGATCGAGTGGAACTTCAACACCGCCGGCCCCTCCACGAACACGGCCGGTGACCTGGTCGTGTCCGACGTGACCCAAGGGAACAACAACGGCACCACGGTCATGCTCAGCGGCTCGTCCGTGTCCGGTGGGTACACCGGCGCCTCGGCCGGCAACAATGCGAGCGCTGCGGCGCGCCTGGGCGCGATCGATCCGGCCGCCAACACCTACTTCCAGTTCACCCTGGACCCGCTGGCGCACCGGACGGTGACGCTGACCTCGTTCTCGGTGGGCATGCGCTCCACCAGCACCGGCCCGCAAGCGTTCACGCTGCGCACGAGCCTGGACAACTTCGCTTCGGACGTGGCCACCTTCCCGGCGACGGTGGGCAACAACAGCGCCTGGGCCCTGCACTCCCGCCCGAGCCTTTCCGTGACCAGCACGCTGGGCGGCCCCATCACCTTCCGCATCTACGGCTACGCCGGTGGGGGCAGCCCGGCCGCCGGCACGGCCAACTGGCGCATCGACGACCTGCACCTGAACGTGTCGGTGGTGACCCCGCCCACGGACTGCTTCGGCGTGATCGGCGGCCCGGCACTGCCCGGCACGTCCTGTGACGATGCCAACGCCAGCACCGGCAACGACACCTGGACCGCCGAATGCCAGTGCGTGGGACAGACCATCGACTGCCTCGGCGTACCCGGTGGGACCGCTACCATCGGATCGGCCTGCGATGACGGCGATGCGAACACCGGCAATGACGTGTACGGCGCCGATTGCGTATGCGCCGGCCAGCTCCTCGACTGCCTCGGCGTACCCGGCGGGACCACCACCGTCGGCACGACCTGTGATGACGGCAATGCGAACACCATCGACGATGTGTACGATGCCGCCTGCACCTGCACCGGTACGCCGCTGACGGCGATCACCGGTCCGAGCAGCTCGCAGACGCCCTACCTCAAGCCCCATGGCACCGGCAACACCACCACCTCCATCCTCACCGTGGGCGACATCGTCAGCGGCTACCGGATGGTGGGCATCCCCGACGGCCTCGGCGCCTTCGACAACGACAACGGCACCTT
>JAFDZF010000093.1 GCA_018267055.1 Bacteroidota bacterium | reverse complement strand
CCACGAGGCTGGTTGTTGAAACTCACCGCCAAGGTGCCGACGGTGGTCACAGGCGAGCCTGTGACACCCATGAACGACGGCACCGTCATCTTGACGCTGGTCACGGTTCCGTCGGCCAGCGTGATCGCGTTCACCTGAGCCTGAAGCGCCGCCAGCGCGGATGCACTCAACGAAGTGGCGCTGAGCGTGTTGACCAGCGCTTCCAGCGCCTCGACGCGTTGGCGCGCGCCCTCAATGGCCGCTTGCACCGGCCGCAGTTCAAGCCGGGCCGGGGTGCTGATGGCCGGCTTGCCAAGGGCCATCAGTCGAGCTCCGAGATGTCCTCAGCGGCCTGCACCAGCCGCACGGTGGAAGTGCCGACGATCTCGTACTCCAAGGTGCGATATTCGTCCACAGCGGCCAACGTGAACTCGGTCTCGTCGGCGATCACGATCTCGTCAATCTGCTCCCCGTCGCCGTAGACCCGCAGAACCAAGTTGGCGTAGCCTTCGGCCCGCACTTGCGCAATCGAGAACCACGCCGGGTGTTCAAGCATCCACAACTTGCCGCGCCAACGGAAGTTCATCAGCGCCGTCGGGTGCCCCTCGAACTCGTAGATCGTGCGTGCATCCACGTAGTGCGGCGGTTCGGCTGGCACCGGCAGCATCGGGTCATCGGGCTCGGTGTCCTCGTCCAGCACGAGGTACATCTTGTCCTGGATCGGGTCCACGAAGGCCGCGCTGGCATGGAAGGCCATGCGCACTACGCCGAAGCCGGTCTGCTTCATGTCGAGGGCATAGCACCCGCGCGAAGACCCTGACTCCCAGAACATCCAGTAGATGTCGTTGTGCGCCACCGCCTTGATGCTGGAGGGGTTCAAGGCCTGCCACTGGTCGCGCGTGAACACGGTTTCGGTCAGGTTGCGCACCTGGCCCGGTCCCACCACGGCCATCAAGCCGTCAGGCCCCGCGAAGACCACGCCGATGCCCGTCAGGTACGCGAAGCTGGTCTTGCTCACGCAGGCATAGGGCACCTCGAACTTCGCCATGCTGTAGTTCGCGGGATCGTTGCCGGACGCCACGTAGACGAAGCTCTTCGTGCCAATCACCACCGTCGTGTCGACGTTGCCGATGCCCACGATGTCGGTGTCGGTGTTGAGACGGTACTCCACCGGCCACGCGTGTGGGTAGTTCTGTGCGGACAGGCACAACTGGTTCTTGCTGAAGCCGGCCATCACGCCGTTGGGCAGCGCAAGGATACCTTCCAGGTCATCCGGCGGTTCGGCCCACAGTTCCGACGGCAGCACCTCGCCCAGTTCGGCATCCGTCAACGTGTCGTCGTACTCGGCCTGCGCCAGCGGAATCTCGGCCACAAAGAGGAACGCGGTGCCCGTGTTGCCGGTGGCTGCACGGTAGATGCGCTTGGTCGTGATGCCGTCTTCGCTGCTGGCCGCCGACGGCAAACTGGTCGGCGTGGTCACCGTCACGGTCACACCATTGGGGCGAAGGATCGTGCTGCTGGCGGGGCTGGGCGCCGACTCCTGCTCAAAGTCGTTGACGTAGGTGAAGACGTAACTCGTGGCCGTGTTCGCCGGCGTGGCCGTTGAACCCGAGGCTTGGACCTGGATGTTGTCGTGCCACGAAAGGAACTCGACGTTCGCACCGCCGCTGTTGCTGGCGTGGCTCATGCCGCAGTAGCCGCCCGTCAGGAAGGCCGCGCGCACCGAAGCGGTCGCGAGCACCGTGCCGCTGAGGCTCAGCGTAGCCGTGATCGTGATCGTGCCGTCGCTGTTGAACACCACGGAGATGTCCATGTGGTGCCAGGTGCTGGCCGCGATCTCGGTGATTGGCTTCAACTCCAGCCACGAGTCAGTGACCTCGTTCCAGGCGCTGCGAGACCCGATACCGAAGAGGTAGGTGCCAAAGCCAGTCATGTAGCCGACCTTGACGACCGGACCCGCGCCGGCTGCCGTGCACACCACGCGCCACTCGGCTTCGCGGTAATTCGGGCCCGACGAGTTGGCCTGGAAGTCCGTGGAGAACGTCACCGCGGCGCTACCTTCGACTCCGAAGTCGCGATAGGCGTAGGCGATGTAGTTCGGGTAGTTCTCCTTGACGTCGAACTTGTAGCTTGGCGCCGGGTCGCCAGTGGTGGCGTCCTGCGTCACCAGACTGATAGGCGCAGTGCCGCCCGTGGTTCCGATGTCGCCCGAGACAACCCAGTTGGCCAGCTGGTCACCGCTGTCGCTGACGCTGATCGTCGGTGTCTCGCCCGGGATCACCGCCAGCACCGGTGCGCTGTCCGGCGGCGGCACGCCCAGCGGCCGCGTCACGGAAGGGAACGGTGGCCCGCCGCTGCCGGTAGCCAGCGAGTAGTTCGTGAAGCGCGGCTCGGCGTAGTAGCCTGGCGCCGTGAAGTAGGTTCGGTAGGTCGTGTCGCCGGCCACCGTGCCGCGCGCCACATCGACCTGCACGTCCCACGACAGCCACACGTCGTTGAGCAGGTAGATGGTCTGCACCGGGCCGGGGTTGGACAGCCCGATCGTGGCCGCGAACTGCCGCCAGGCGCACAAGTCGCCGGTAAGCAACTTCGCGTTGAGCGCTTCCTGCGCGCCGTTGTCGGGGAGCGCCCGCGGCGTCACGCGGGGAGCTTCACCGCGGAAGGAGTTGATGGCGCGCAGCATGGTTCAGGGCGTGAAGGGGCCGGCGGGCGGCGTGAACGTGGTGCCGTTGGGATAGAGGCAAGTGTCGTTGATGTAGACCTCATCCATCCAGCCACTGAAGTTCTGGCCTCCATCATTGCGGCGCCCGATGCGAACGGTAGACGTCAGCACTCGCGGGTTCACGGGCGCGGTGCCCAAGCCGCTTGTCGACCCGACCTGAACGCCGTCCACGTAGGAGCGCAGCGTGTTGCCGTCTCGGACAAACGCCACGAACTGCCACACGTTCGGCGTCAGCGAGCCCGCAGATACGGTGAACAGGGTGCCCCCAGCTGTGGTGACCCCGACCTGGAAGCGCAAACCCGTAGTGAAGTCGACTGCCCACGAAGTGCCGCTTCCGCTGCCATCAAAGCGGTAGTCGAAGATGCTCCGGCGGGTCGCATCCACGGCTGTGGGGTACACCCATGCGGCAAGAGTGAAGTCGCCCGCTCCGAATTCCCACTCCGACGTGGGCGTGTAGTCAACATACGACCCCGACCCCGAGTTGAAGAACAGCGACGCAGCACCGTACTTGAACTGCGTGGTGCTGGTCGTCAGCGCCAACTGTGTCAGTGGAGGGTTGTGGTTGTAGGGCGACGAATCGAAGATCGTCGTCCCGCCGTCGGTGCCTTCGCCATGCAGCAGCAGGATCACGTGGTTCGGGATGACGACGGCAGGCTGCAGGCCGGCGAGCGTCAAGGCGGCCGCACTGGGCGCCGCACGTTGGTTGTTCTTGGCCAGCAGGGTGAGCCTGCCTCGGTCGACGCTCAACGTGGCTTGAATCTCGCCGGTGAAGTTCACCGTGGCCACGCGTTGGTCGCCGATGTTCACCCCTTCCCATTGGAACTGGATGAACTTCGGCGGCGCTGCGCCTTCCAGCGTCGGCGGGAAGGTGGAGATTGGGGTGATCTCGAAGGTCACCGGCCGGCTCCGCTACGTTGCGGCGCCGACGTGCACCGTCAGGATCGTTCCGGTGGAGTCCACGCTCACCTCCACATTGCCCGTGAAGTTCACCACTTCCACCGTGGTGTCGCCGATGTCCACCCCTTCCTGCTGGAACTGGATGAACCGCGGGAAACCTTCGTCAGTGGCGGGCGGGAAGCCGGTGACGGGCGTGATACCGAAGGT
>JAFDZF010000092.1 GCA_018267055.1 Bacteroidota bacterium | reverse complement strand
GCGGCCATGGTGAAGGTGCACAGCTTCGCGTCCTTCGCCACCAGGATGCGCTTGGGCGCGTGCTCGTGGCCTTCGGTGACCACGCTGCCCTGCAGGATGTACAGCGCCACATCGCCGAACAGGTCGGCCCCGATGCGCACCGTCCGCTCCGTGTCGCACGCCAGCTCCAGCAGGAAGAGCGGGCTCGACACCGGCACCGGCGAGCGCCGGCCGAAGGCCTCCCCGGCGATCAGCTTGAAGCGCACGCCGTCCTGCTCCCACTGCGGCAGCGCATCGGCCTCCACGTGGAAGAAGGCGGGAGGCGCCTGCTCGAGGTGCTTGGGCAGGGCCACCCAGATCTGCAGGCCGTGCATGTGCTTGTCCACGTGGCGCAGGTGGTCGGGCGTGCGCTCGGAGTGCACGATCCCGCTGCCCGCGGTCATCCAGTTCACCTGGCCGGGCGTGATCTCCACGTCGGTCCCCAGCGTGTCGCGGTGGCGGATGCTGCCCTCGAAGAGGTAGGTGAGGGTGCTGAGGCCGATGTGCGGATGCGGCGGCACGTCCACGTTCTGGTGGTCGTTCATCGCCACGGGCCCCATGTGGTCGAGGAAGATGAAGGGCCCCACCATGCGTTTGCCATAGAAGGGGAGCAGGCGCCCCACCAGGAAGTTCCCGATGTCGCGCGGTCGCTCTTCGATGATCAGGCCGATGTTGGACATGGCCGAAAGGTACCGGCGTCGTCGGCGATCGCCGACGGAGGGTTCATGCGGCCGGCCGGCGCACGGCATAGATCAGCTCGTCCTCCTTCCGCCCGTTCTTCTCGATGGTGGCATGAAGCCGGGCCTCCAGGGTGAAGCCCGCCTTTTCGAGCGCGCGCTGCGAGCCGATGTTGCTGCCGAAGGGCCGCGCGAACACGCGGTCGATGGGGAAGTGCGCGAACGCATGGGTCACCATGCGGCCGATCGCGGCGGTCATGATGCCCTGGCCCCAGTAAGGGCGGGCCAGCCAGTAGCCCAGCTCCGCGTTGCGGCGGAAGATGTCGCCTTGTGGATGAAGGCCGATGGACCCGGCGGCCTCGCCGTCCACCGCGATGCAGAGGATGCGTGCGGGGTCCTCGTCCGCGAGGTGGGCCAGGAAGCTCCGGGCCGCTTCCTCGGTGTACGGGTGCGGGAAAAGGTCCATCAGGTTGTCCGCGATGCCCGCATCGTTGGCGTGGCGGACCAGGGCCGGGATGTCATCGGCGCGCCAGGGGCGCAGGTCGAAGGCCGTCATCCGGCGAAGATCGGTCAGGGGCGGGCGTAGGCTTCCAGCCGGCCCACGTTCATCTGCATGCCGTGCGCGGTGCGGCTCCAGATGGTGTTGTGGCGGTCCACGTAGAAGGTCTGGTCCTCCCACGTGAGCTCATAGGCGAAGCCCGCGGCGATCGAGGGGGTGCAGGCGCCGAAGCCGATGGGCTCGGCATGCTCATCGAACCAGACCAGGCGCCCGTCGGCGTCCACGTAATAGGTGTTGCGGTCGCCTGCGAAGCGTACCACGAACTGGAAGGTGTCGTTCAAGGCGGGAGGCTCCGGGGCGGACCGGTCGCGCAGGCGGCGGGCGTCCTCCCAGCCCTGCTGGATCGCGATGCAGCGGGCATGTTTCGGCGGGTGCCGCCAGGTGCCGTGCGGATCGCCGGCCACGTCCATGGCGGCGAGGCTTTCGGCCAGTGTCGCACCCAGCTCATGCAGGATGAAGCCCGAGTAACGGTCGCAGGCCAGCTCGTCGCCCGGATGCACCGCCGCGGGATCGAGCGTATGCCCCAGCAGGTGGTGCGCGATCTCGTGCGCCAGGATGCTCACGGCCGACCAATTGGTGCGGCTGGAATCGACGATGGTGGCGATGAAGGCCGGGTTGTACTCGATCACGCGCTCGCGTCCCTTGATGAAGGCGACGGCCGTGCGCACTTCGGGGTTCGCCCGCACCACGAAGTCCGGCAGCAGGCCCGATCGCTCCACGATGCGGTGCACCGCTTCCTTGGCCGCACGCTCGCTCACGCGCACCTCCTGCGCCGCCAGGGGCAGCCCGGGCAGCAAGGCCAGGAGGAGCACGGACAGGCGCATCGCGTGGTGGAACAGGGGGGTGAAAGTAGCGGTGGTGCTTCGACGGGGGAACGCGGACAGAGGCCGGCGTTCCTGCGTTCGACGAAAAATATCGCCGCGATCGATGTATTTAACCGAATGGTTTAATACATTCGCCCCATCAACATGGCAGCCGATCGTCTCACCGCCACCTTCCACGCGCTCGCCGACCCTACGCGGCGTGCGATCCTGGCGCGCCTGGCGTCGGGGGAGACCTCCGTCACCGAACTGGCCGCGCCGTTCAGCATGAGCATGCCGGCCGTGTCCAAGCACTTGAAGGTGCTGGAGCGCGCAGGGCTGGTGGCGCGGGGGAAGGAGGCGCAGTGGCGGCCGTGCCGGCTGGAGGTGGCGCCGCTGCGCGAAGCGGACGAATGGATCGAGCAGTACCGCCGCATGTGGGAAGAGCGCTTCGATCGCCTGGACGCCTACCTGCAGGAGCTTCAGGCCAAGGAGAAGGTCGAGGCGGCCCCTGCCAAGCCGGCCGGTGGACGCGCCATGAAAGCACGTCCCCGCAACAAGAAGAAGTGATCCCCACACCCCGATCCCCATTGATCATGCAGACCGCCGCCAAGCCCCCGCTGAACATCACCCTGCCTTCGGACACGGAGATCCGGATGACCCGCGAGTTCAATGCCCCGCCCCGCCTCGTGTTCGAGGCATGGACGACGCCTGCGCACGTGCGCCGCTGGTTCGTCGGCTGCTACGACCTGGAGATGACCGT
>JAFDZF010000091.1 GCA_018267055.1 Bacteroidota bacterium | reverse complement strand
GGTGCCCTCCTCGCGGCCCTTGCTGATGGTCACCGCCACCTCCAGCTGCCCGTTCTCGTGGTAGTACTTCTGCAGGCCGTCGCGCACGCCGTAGCCGTCGAAGAGGAACTCCTGCGACAGCTGACCATTGGGGTGCCAGCGCTTGAAGCCGCCGGTGTTGCGGTCGAGGTCCCAGGTGCCCTGTTCTTCGGGCTTGCCGGTGGGGTAGAACGTGCGGTAGTCCCCCTTCGGGCGGCCCATCACGTAGGTGACCTCGCTCATCACCTGGCCATTGGGCCAGTAGCGGCGCCACAGGCCCACCCGCTTGCTGTTGGTGTAGCGGCCTTCCTCGATCACCTGGCCGTCCGTATAGCCCGGCTTGTCCTCCTTGGGCGCGGCGATGCGCCAGTAGCCCTGCTTGCGGCCCAGTTCGTCCAGCCGGTTCAGGGTGTCCGCCGACGCGCTGCTCGCCTGGGCCGACGCCGCCTGGGCGACCAGCAGGAACATCCAGCCGATGGGGACGAGCAGCGAGGAACGGAAGGTGGGCATGGCGATGGACATCGGGTCCGCCACGCGGTACGGGAAAAGCGGTCCGGGGGTTACATGCCGCCCCCTATGATCGCCTGATGATGAACCGCTTACCCGACGACCAGCTCCCGCTTCAGGTTCACCATCATGTCATCCACCATGGACCGCAGGTCGTATTCGGGCTTCCAGCCCCAATCGGCCCGCGCCGCACGGTCGTCGATGCTCCGCGGCCAGCTGTCCGCGATGGCCTGGCGCTGGTCCGGCGCGTAGTCCATGCGGAAGCCGGGGATGTGGCGGCCCACCTCCGCCGCGATCTCCTGCGGGCTGAAGCTGAACCCCGCCAGGTTGTAGCTCGTGCGCTCCTTCACCCGGTCGGCCGGGGCTTCCATCAGCTCGATGGTGGCGCGGATGGCGTCGGGCATGTACATCATGGGCAGGGTGGTGCCCGCGCTCAGGAAGCTGGTGTAGGCCTGGTGCCGGATGGCTTCGTGGAAGATGTGCACCGCATAGTCGGTGGTGCCCCCGCCCGGCGCGCTCTTCCAGCCGATGAGGCCCGGGTAGCGGATACTCCGCACGTCAACGCCGTAGCGCTTGTGGTAATAGGCGCACCACTGCTCGCCGGCCTGCTTGCTGATGCCATAGACCGTACTGGGCTCGGCGATGGTGTGCTGGGGCGTGGCGTCCTTGGGCGTGGTGGGGCCGAACACGGCGATGCTGCTGGGCCAATACACCTTCTGCACCTTCCCTTCCCGCGCCAGCTCCAGCACGATGAACAGGCTCTCCATGTTCAGCTTCCAGGCGAAGGCCGGGTCCTTCTCGGCCGTGGCGCTCAGCAGGGCCGCCAGCAGGTAGACGTCGGTGATGCCGTGCTTCTCGATGATGCGCTCGATGCCCCGGCGGTCCATGGCGTCCACCATCACGAAGGGGCCGTCCTGCTTCACCTGGGGCTCCTTGATGTCCGAAGCCACCACATGGTCGGCGCCGAAACGGGCGCGCAAGCCTTCCACGAGCTCGGTACCGATCTGGCCCGAACTGCCGATCACCAGGACCTTCTTTGTCATGCTGCGAGAGTCGCGTGTTGCTGAGAGCGGGGCCAAAGCTAACCCCCCGCGGCCCCCGGATGCGCGGCATGGCCTCCGTACCTTTGGGGCATGGACGTGCACCGCCTGCGGAACCTGCTCGGCCCGGACGATCTCCGGCAGCGCTTGGAACGCGAGGACATGCCCCGCACCACCCTTTCTTTCTACCGGTACGTGCGGCTCGACGCGGTGGCCGACCTGCGCCATGCGCTCTGGGCCGAATGGGACGCGCTGGGCGTGCTCGGCCGCATCTACCTCGCGCCGGAGGGCATCAATGCGCAGGTGAGCGTGCCCACGCCGCGGCTCGACCGGTTCCGCGCGGCCCTGGACGCCCGTGCCGCCTTCCGCGACGTGCCGTGGAAGATCGCCGTGGAGGACGATGGGAAGAGCTTCCTGAAGCTCACCATCAAGGCGAAGAAGAAGCTGGTGGCCGACGGGCTCGACGACGGCGCCTTCGACGTGACGGACGTCGGCGCGCACCTCGACGCGCGGTCGTTCCATGCGGCCATGGACCGCGGCGCCACCGTGGTGGACATGCGCAACAACTACGAGAGCGCGATCGGCCGGTTCCACGGGGCCTACCTGCCCAAGGCCGATACGTTCCGCGGCGCCATCGACGAGGTGGCGGCTGCGCTGGACGCGCAGAAGGACGCCGAGGTGCTGCTGTACTGCACCGGCGGCATCCGCTGCGAGAAGGCGAGCGCCTACCTGAAGCACCAGGGCTTCACCAACGTGGGCCAGCTGCACGGCGGCATCATCGACTACGCACGCCAGCTGAAGGCCGAAGGCCTCGCCAGCCGCTACCTGGGCCGCAACTTCGTGTTCGACGGGCGCATGGCCGAGCGCATCACCGACGATGTGGTGAGCACCTGCATGCAGTGCGGCGCCCCGAGCGACCGCATCAGCAACTGCCACGAGGTGACCTGCAACATGCTGCTGGTGCAGTGCGAAGCCTGCGCGGCGACGTACGCCGACTGCTGCTCGCCCAGCTGCCGCGAGACCCACCTGCTGCCCGCGGACGTGCAGCGGGAGCTGCGCAAGGGCAAGCCCACGCGAAGCACGAGAACGAAAGCGATCAACGACCCGGCGGCGCTGCGCGCGCGCATCCGCGAGGAGGAGGCCGCATTGACGGACATCAGCCCGGGGAACGGAACGGCGCCGTAGGATCGCGAAGCACGAACGACCATGCCCATCTACCACAGCCTAGGCGATATCCCGCACAAGCGGCATACCCAGCACAAGAGCCCGGAAGGGAAGTTCTACTACGAGCAGCTCTTCGGCACCGTGGGCTTCGACGGGATGAGCTCGCTGCTCTACCACGTGCACCGGCCCACGCAGGTGAAGGAGATCCTGGGCAGCAAGGACGTGACGCCGAGGATCGCGGTGGAGAAGAACCTGAAAGCGCTGCGCCTGCACGGCTTCAGCGTGCCCCCTGAGGCCGACCACCTCGATGCGCGCAAGCCCATCCTCGTCAACAGCGACGTGGCCCTCATCCTGGCCGCGCCCACGGCGAAGCAGGTGGACTACTTCTACAAGAACGCCGACTGCGACGAGCTGATCTTCATCCACAAGGGCAGCGGCAAGCTCCGCACCTTCCTGGGCACGCTGGACTTCAGCTACGGCGACTACCTCCTCATCCCCCGCGGGATGATCTACACGCTGGAGTTCGACAGCGCGGACAACCGGCACTTCATCGTGGAGAGCCACCACCCGCTGTACACGCCGAAGCGCTACCGCAACTGGTTCGGCCAGCTGCTGGAGCATGCGCCCTATTGCGAGCGCGATATCCGCCGCCCGAAGGACCTGGAGACGCACGACCAGAAGGGCGACTTCCGCGTGCTGATCAAGAAGCAGGGGCGCATCAATGAGTTCATCTACGCCACGCACCCCTTCGACGTGGTGGGCTGGGACGGCTACAATTACCCGTACGCCTTCAGCATCCACGATTTCGAGCCCATCACCGGCCGCGTGCACCAGCCGCCGCCCGTGCACCAGACCTTCGAGACGAAGGCCTTCGTGGTGTGCAGCTTCTGCCCCCGCCTCTATGACTACCACCCGCTGGCCATCCCCGCGCCGTACAACCACAGCAACATCGACAGCGACGAGGTGCTGTACTACGTGGATGGCGACTTCATGAGCCGCAACGACATCGCCGCGGGGCACATCAGCCTGCACCCGGCCGGCATCCCGCACGGCCCGCACCCCGGCGCCATGGAGCGCAGCATCGGCAAGACCCAGACCGACGAGCTGGCCGTGATGGTGGACACCTTCAAGCCGCTGATGGTGACGGAGGAAGCGATGAAGATCGACGACGGGAAGTATTACAAGTCGTGGTTGGAGTGAGGTTGGGCGTGTAGGGCGTGCCGCTCTACCAGCCCACAGGCCGGGGCGCGGGTCGGGCTATTCGCAGTAGTCCTCGCTGCGCTGCGGGCTACTTGCTGATATCCTTCACGCGAACGAAGTCATGGAGATAATGGGAACAGTTGTTGTCAGCGATTGACCAAGGAACGCGATGAGAAAGAAATCTTGTACCGCATTCATCTTCTTGATTTTTGCCATCCTGTTCGAGAGCTGGACAATCGTCAGAAACCCTTTGAAGTGCTTGCGGTCCAGAACGGACTACGAGCAGGTCGCTAAGGATTACTCTCCGCTATTGTTGGACATAGTCCGGAAATGTCCGGTGGATCCGTCGGTATTTGTTCCCGACACGGCCTGTGGTACACGGTGGCTCTCGTTCCCAACCGCACTCCACGAGGCATTGCACGTACTGAACGCGGCAACCCAGCCACTTCACTTCCCCGGGCGGCCAAAATCAAGGACCTATTACTTGGATGCGGATAACACTTTAGAAGCAGCGGTCATCGATGAACTTCCGCGGTCTACGATCATTATCGATAGAACTCCAGACTGGTTCAAAGAAGTTGATGTACGCTTTAAGACTTACATATTGGACACTATTCAGGACGCGTCTAAGCATGGAATGTTTGGGCTAGTCGAAGAATTCTCAGCTTATCGGTGCTCAATGGAAGCCTATACCATACTGCTCATTTACATGAATGAGAAGAAGCCGGAATGGCTGATGACGAACTTCCCGAGCCTCCTGTTCAGCGGAAACGATGCTGTCCTGGCATACTATGAATTGCACATGTATATGACTCTCTATTTGGACTGCCTGAAGAACCAAAGTCCTGAGCAGAACGAGGCATTGAAGAAAAGTGGTGTTCTCCAAGTCATGGAACAAGTCGATCAAGCATTTGCGACTGCAGTCACCAGATGGAATTCGGCCACTCGCGACTACCTTGACAAGCATGATCACTTCAGCCTTGCTGGAAATCAACTTAAAGTCGCTGGACAGCCAGCACCATGGGAAACGCGAATTCATGAGGTCAAACGAGCGACCGAATTATTGGGCGAAGTTCAAAGTGATCACTATGTCTATCGTCCACAGCTGCTCAGGTAGATCAATAACATTATCCAGCGCACACTCCGCCGCAGGCGATGTGATTGCCGACCGGCACTCCGCGTGAGGGATAGCAGCGGAAAGCCCGCAAGCCGGTCACCCGGCTGAGGACTTGAAGCGGATGGCCCGACGGCGCTGCTTTTGAGCGCCGGCACGCCCAACTGACCACCGTCACCCACCCGCTGGGGAAATGACCGAACTTTGGGGCTCGAACGAATCCGACCCCCATGGCCATCGAAAGCGCAACCCCCGACCTGAAGAAAGTGGTGGCAGGTGCCGCCGACTTCCTGCCCCTGCTCGGTACCGACTACGTGGAGCTCTATGTGGGCAACGCCAAGCAGGCCGCCCACTTCTACAAGACCGCCTTCGGCTTCCAGAGCCTCGCCTATGCGGGCCTGGAGACCGGCGTGAAGGACCGCACCAGCTACGTGCTGGTGCAGGACAAGATCCGCCTGGTGCTGACCACCCCGCTGACGCAGGAGCATGCCATCAACGACCACCTGCGCAAGCACGGCGACGGCGTGAAGGAGATCGCCCTGTGGGTGGACGATGCGCGTAAGGCCTACCAAGAGACCACGAGCCGCGGGGCGATCAGCCATTTCGAGCCGCGCGTGGAGAAGGACGCCGACGGCGAAGTGGTGAAGAGCGCCATCAAGCTGTACGGCGACACGGTGCACGTCTTCGTGGAGCGCAAGAACTACAAAGGCACCTTCCTCCCGGGCTACAAGCCCTGGAAGAGCGCCTACAACCCGCCGACCGCCGGCCTGAAGTACGTGGACCACATGGTGGCCAACGTGGGCTGGAACCAGATGAACAAGTGGGTGGAGTTCTATGAGAAGGTGATGGGCTTCGCCAACGTGCTCGGCTTCGACGACAAGGACATCAGCACGGAGTACAGCGCCTTGATGAGCAAGGTGATGAGCAACGGCAACGGCCGCATCAAGTTCCCCATCAACGAGCCGGCCGAGGGCAAGAAGAAGAGCCAGATCGAGGAGTACCTCGACTTCTATAACGGCGAGGGCGTGCAGCACATCGCCATCGCCACCGACGACATCGTGAAGACCGTGCGCGACCTGATCGCACGCGGCGTCGAGTTCCTCAAGGTGCCGTCCACCTATTACGATGGGCTGCTCGACCGGGTGGGCCCCATCGAGGAGGACCTGGACCCGCTGCGCGAGCTCGGCATCCTGGTGGACCGCGACGACGAGGGCTACCTGCTGCAGCTCTTCACGAAGCCGCTCCAGGACCGCCCCACGCTCTTCATCGAGATCATCCAGCGCAAGGGCGCGAAGAGCTTCGGCAAGGGCAACTTCAAGGCGCTCTTCGAAGCGATCGAGCGCGAGCAGGAAGCGCGCGGCACGCTCTGACGGCCGTTCTCCCATCGAACACGACGAGGCGCCCGATGGGCGCCTCGTCCGTTCCTGCATACTGCGTGATGCCCATGCGCGATCGGGAGCCTGGCGCGGGAAGGGACGGACCGTGCCCGGGCCGGGCAGCACATCACCGGGAGGGTGCGTCTACCGGACAAGCCTCCATCCCATGGGAAAAGCACTCCCCCTCTTCGTCGGTCTTTTGCTGGCAGCCCCGGCAGCGCACGCCTGCTCCTGCATGGGCAACAACAGTTATTGCGAAACGCTCAGCTCGGAATGGTCCCTCCCGGACGCCACCGCCCTGGTGGTGAAGCTTTCCGATGTCCATTACGGCATCACCGTGCGGGTGCTGCAGACCCTCGACGGGTCCCAGCTGCCGGACGATACCCTGACGGTCTGGGGCGACAACGGCGCGCTGTGCCGCATCTACCTGAACGGCATGGCCATCGGTGACACGATGGTCTTCGGCCTGAACGAGACCGACTTCATGGGCAATTCGGTGTGGAACCCCGAGTATCCGCACGACCTGGAGCAGGAAGGCGACTACGTGGTGAGCGTATGCGGCGTGCATGCCCTTGATTACGACAACGGCCTGGTCACCGGATGGATCACCGGGCCGGTCAATGAGAGCATGACGCTGGCCGAGTTCATGCAGGTGGTGGCGACCTGCTCGCTGACCTCGGGCGTGCCGGAGCCGGACGTGGACAACGCCCTGCAGGTGGCCGGGAACGGGGGCGACCGGCCCGTGCTGTCGCTGGCCGCCCAACGCCAGGTGCAGCTGCAGGTGCTGGACGCGCTCGGCCGCAGCATCATCGCCCGTAATTGGGACGGCTCACCGCTCCCGCTCCACGGCCTCGCGCCGGCGACCTACGTGGTGCAGCTGCGCATCGAGGGCCGTACCATCGGCCGCCGGGTGACGGTGGCGCGCTGACGCAACAGCGCCTGCGGTGGTGAACGACGAGCCCCATCCCCGGCCGTACCTTCGCAGCCGTCCCGATCCCCGGTGAACGCCCCCATGGATGCCCGCCCCTTCCTGCTGCTCTCCGCGCTCATCGCCGCGTCCATCCTGCCTTCCTGCGCCAAAGAGGACGACGGCCCCGCATCGGACGAGCCCGCGACCATCGCGTTCCGGTCCGACAGCGGCTATGTGCACACCAGCGGCACCTACGATGCCGGCGACACGCTGCACGTGGAGGTGACGGTGACCAAGGGCTCCGAGGACCTGCGGACGTTCTTCGTGGAGCGGAGGTACGACAACAACGATGCGGTGCGCTTCGACAGCGTGCCCATCGACGGCTCGCCCTTCCATTACGACACCGTGATGGTGCTGCGCGCCCAGGCGGGCACCGAGAAGTGGACCTTCATCGGCGAGGAGGAGGGCGGCGACCGTTCCCTGCGCAGCCTGACCATCACCACGCAGTAAGGGCCGCGTCGGGCGCGCTTCGGTACATTCGCGCCTCCGCTGGAAGCGGCTTTTTTCCCCGAGCGATGTACCGTACGCACACCTGTGGCGAGCTCCGCCTGACCGATGCTGGAACCACCGTCACCCTGGCCGGCTGGGTGCAGCGCACGCGCGACCTGGGCGGGATGACCTTCGTGGACCTGCGCGACCGCTACGGCATCACCCAGCTCACTTTCAATCTGGAGGAGGATCGCGCGTTGTGCGAGCAGGCCCGGTCGCTGGGCCGCGAGTTCGTGGTGCAGGCCACCGGCGCCGTGCGTGAGCGCGAAAGCAAGAACCCCGGCCTCCCCACCGGCGAGGTGGAGATCATCTGCACGGAGCTGAAGGTGCTGAACGGCGCCAAGCTGCCGCCCTTCCTCGTCGAGGACGCGACCGACGGCGGCGACGAGCTGCGCATGCGCTACCGCTACCTGGACCTGCGCCGCAACACCGTGCGGAAGAACCTGGAGCTGCGCCACCGCATGGCCATCGAGGTGCGCAACCACCTCAGCGCGCAGCGCTTCCTCGAAGTGGAGACGCCCGTGCTGATCAAGAGCACGCCCGAGGGCGCGCGCGACTTCGTGGTGCCCAGCCGCATGAGCCCCGGCGAGTTCTATGCGCTGCCGCAGAGCCCGCAGACCTTCAAGCAGCTGCTGATGGTGGCCGGCTTCGACCGCTACTTCCAGCTCGTGAAGTGCTTCCGCGACGAGGACCTCCGCGCCGACCGCCAGCCCGAGTTCACGCAAATCGACTGCGAGATGGCCTTCGTGGAGCGCGACGACGTGCTGGAGATGTTCGAAGGCCTGGCGAAGCACCTCTTCAAGACCATCCTGGGCAAGGCGTTCGACGCGCCCTTCCAGCGCATGCCGTACGACGAGGCGATGCGGAAGTACGGCAGCGACAAGCCGGACCTGCGGTTCGGCATGGAATTCGTCGAGCTGACAGGCCTGGCCCAGGGCAAGGGCTTCAAGGTGTTCGACGAGGCCGAGCTCGTGGTGGGCATCAAGCCCACGGGCGCCGCCAACTGGAGCCGCAAGCAGACCGATGCGCTCATCGATTTCGTGAAGCGCCCGCAGATCGGCGCCAGCGGCATCGTCTTCGTGCGCTGGGGCGAAGAGGGCCTGAAGAGCACGGTGGACAAGTTCTACACGCCCGAGGACCTGCAGCGGTGGGCCGATGCCGCCGGCATGCAGCAGGGCGACCTGTTCTGCATCCTGGCCGGCCCCGCCGACCGCACGCGCAAGCAGCTGAACGAGCTGCGGCTGCACCTGGGCGACCTGCTCGGCCTGCGCGACCCGTGGACCTTCAAGCCGCTGTGGGTGGTGGATTTCCCGCTGCTGGAAAAGGACGCGGAGAGCGGGCGTTGGCACGCCATGCACCACCCCTTCACCGCGCCGATACCGGCGCACGCGCACCTGCTGGAGAGCGACCCCGGCGCCGTGAAGGCGAACGCCTACGACCTGGTGATCAACGGCACGGAGATCGGCGGCGGCAGCATCCGCATCCACGACCGGGCGATGCAGGAGGCCATGTTCCGCGTGCTCGGCTTCACCGACGAGGAGGCCCGCTACAAGTTCGGCTTCCTCCTCGACGCCTTCGAGTACGGCGCCCCCCCGCATGGCGGCGCGGCCTTCGGCTTCGACCGCTGGGTATCGCTGTTCGGCGGCCGCAGCGACATCCGGGAGTTCATCGCCTTCCCGAAGAACAACGCCGGCCGCGACGTGATGATCGACGCGCCGAGCCGCATCGACGACATCCAGCTGAAGGAGCTGGGGATCCGGACCGAGCAGAAGGCCGGCTAGTCGCCCGTCCCCGGACGGCGGAGCACCTGGAAGAGGCTGTCCAGCACCGGCGGCACCGTGCGGATGCCCGGGTAGTGAGCGGCCTGCGCCTCCGCGGCGGCGATGCGCTCCTGGGTGAGCGGATGCGAGCTGAGGAAGGCCATCGCCTCGGGCATGTCCCCCGCCTCCTCCTGCAAGAGCTGCAGCAGGCGCACCATGCCGCGCGGATCCACGCTGTCGGCCGCCATGCGCTCCATGCCCATGGCGTCGGCCTCGCTCTCCAGCGCCCGCGAATAGTGCAGGCCCCGCAGCTCGTCGGCCTTGCCGGCCGCCGCCCCGATGAGGCCCGCGGCATCGCCCACCACCACGGCCACGAACACGTTGCCGCTGAGGCTGCGCGCGATGCTGCGCGTGCTGTGGCGCCGCTCCACGTGCGTGCCTTCGTGCGCGAGCAGGGCGGCCAGCTGCTCGGGCGCGGTCATCCGGTCCAGCAGGCCGGTATACACCACGATGTGCCCGCCCGGCAGGGCGAAGGCGTTCACCTGCGCATCGTCCACCACGTGGTACCGCGGCCGGAACGTGGGCGCCACCGTGAGCCGGTCGCCGAAGGCCTGCAGCCGTTCGCTGCGCGCCGCATCCTCGCGGAGGCCGGTGGACATGCCTTGGAACATGGCGTCGCCCAGGCGCACGTCCATGCTCGTGGGCAGCACCGTCACCAGCCGCTCGGCCACGGGGGGCAGCACCCAGCAGTAGACCGCCACGCACAGGGCGATGAAGCCCAGGGGGAGCATCAGCGGCACGCGGACGATCCAGGGAATGCTGGCGTCCTTCGCCCGCTTCACGCCCAGGCGCTGGAACTGCGCCATCCAGGCGTTCATCCGGGCGCCCTCCCGGATGATGAGCACCTGGGGCGGCTTGCCGCAGGACAGGCGGAGGGCGCTCGCGCTGATCTCCCACCGGAAGGTCTTGTCGCGTACGGACCAATGCAGGACCTCGCGCCCCACCTCCACCGCCAGGCCCTCGGGACCGGTCCACCGCACCACGGCCGGCCGGGGGACGCCTGTGGCCGTGGCGTAGTACTGGCCGGTCACCTGCTCGTCCATCGCTGCCTGCTGGCGGCAAGTTATCGCCGTTCTTCGCGGACGATCTACTTTCCGGGGATGAAGAACGAGGACCAGCGCTTCCTGCGGGAGGCGATCGAGGAGGCCCGCGCGGGCATGGATCGCGGTGACGGCGGACCGTTCGGCTGCGTGATCGTGAAGGACGGACGGGTGGTGGGCCGCGGCAACAACCGCGTGACCTCGGCCAACGACCCCACCGCCCATGCCGAGGTGGTGGCCATCCGGGACGCCTGTTCGGCCCTGCAGGCGTTCCAGCTGGAAGGCTGCACGGTATACACCAGCTGCGAGCCCTGCCCCATGTGCCTGGGCGCCCTCTACTGGGCCCGGCCCGCGCGCGTGGTGTACGCCGCCACCCGCCTGGACGCCGCCGCGGCCGGCTTCGACGACCAGCTGATCTACGACGAGCTGCCCCTGCTCCCGGCCGAGCGCCGCCTGCACATGGAGCAGGACCTGCGCGATGAGGCGAACGGCGTCTTCACCGCCTGGCTGGCCAAGACCGACCGCACCCCTTACTGAGCCGCCATGCCCACCGCACGCCTCCGCGCCTCCCTCCTGTCGCTCCTGGTGACCACGGCCGCCATGGCCCAGGCCGGCGGCTCCCGGGTGGACACCGCCGCCGTGATCGCGGCCATCCAGCAGCGCATCGCCTTCACGGACCGGGCCCAGATCGGCGGGGTCTTCATCCGCATGGCCGACCAGGACCAGGCCCAGCGCATCGACCCCGAATCACCCGGGCCGGAGGAGAAATTGGAGCGGTACGAGCTCTACTGCGACGAGGACGGCACCATCCTCGGCATCGGCACCTTCGTGACCCACAACGTGGAGGGCCTGGAGGAATCGAGCACGCATTATTTCGACGAGGCCGGAAGGACCATCGCCATCTGGTGGCAGCTGCGCTGGGCGGGCAGCAAATGCGGGAAGGGCCTCACGCGCGAGGTCCGCTATGCCTATTACCACCCGGCCGATTCGCTGTTCAAGGAGGTGACCACCCTCACCGATGAGCAAGGCACCGACCTGACGCCCTCCACCTGCACCTACCCCGACATCGAGCGGCGCTTCGATGCCTACCTGGGCCGCGAGGCGTTCCTGCGGGCGAAGCGCATCACGCTGGAGTAAGGCCCGCGATGCCCGTCCTCGTGGTCCTGCTCATCGTGGTGGGCGTGGCGGTGTTCCTGCCCCGGCCCATGCCGCGGATCACCGCCGCGCAGCGGCGGGTGCTGGAGCGGTACTTCCTCTATTACGGCCGGCTGGGACCGGCGGAGCGCGCCCGGTTCGAGCGGCTGGTGATGGGCTTCCTGCACAGCAAGGAATGGCGCGGCGTGGGCGTGGACCTGGCCCCGGAGATGCAGGTGATGATCTCGGCGTCCGCGGCCCAACTGCTCTTCGGCCTGCCCGACCTCACCCTGGCGCATTTCGACCGGATCCTCGTCTACGACGATGCCTACCGCTCCGTGCGCAGCGGCCGGCTGCACCAGGGCGAGGTGAACCCTGGGCAGGGGACGATCCGCATCTCCTGGGCGCACTACCTGGAGGGCTATGCCCGGCCGCACGACGCGCACAACGTGGCCTTGCACGAGATGGCCCATGCGCTGTGGTTCGAGGACATCGTCCCCAACGCGGAGGACGACTTCTTCGACCCGGCCCTGCTGGCCCGGTGGAAAGCGCTGGCCCAGGACGAGATCGAACGCATCCGCGCACGCCAGGGCGGCCTCCTGCGCGACTATGCCGGGACCAACCAGGAGGAGTTCTTCGCCGTGGCGGTGGAGTATTTCTTCGAGCGGCCGGCGGACTTCCAGGCGGAACTGCCCGAGCTTTACGGGACGCTGGTGGCCCTGCTGCGGCAGGACCCGCTGGCCGCTCCGGCCCCCATCGCCGCCCGCCCATGACCCCGCCCACCGACCGCCGCTCCCTGGCCTTCCTGCACCTCGCCCTGTGCCTGGGCTGCGCCTTCTTCCTCGGCGTCATCGGCTGGCTTTGGCGGGAAGGGACCGTGCCGGTCATGGACCAGGCCGGCCTCCCCTCCCTCCACTGGACCGGCCCGGTGCTGGCCGCCGTGCTGGTGCCCGGGGCGTTCACGGTGTTCCGCACCCTGCTGGCCCGGGCGGTGCCCACCCCTTCCGCGGAGGCCCTGGGCGCCGCGGTTCGGAACGCCTGCATCGTGCATTGGGCGCTGCTCGAAGGGGCGGTCTTCGCCAATGCGGTCCTGTTCCTGCTCCAGGCCGACCTGCTGGCGCTGGGGACCGCCGTGGCGGCGTTGGCCGTGCTGGCCCTGCGGGCCCCTACCCCCGCCCGCTGGGCCCGCTGGCAGGAAAGCCGTGCCTGACCCCCGCCAGGCCCCATGGAAAAGCCCCGCCGGAGCGGGGCTTTTCGTTGGTTGACCGACCAGGGCTCGAACCTGGACTCTTCTGAACCAAAATCAGACGTGTTGCCAGTTACACCATCGGTCAGGGCCGCTCCAGGGGGACGAACCCCTTGAAGCGCGGCAAATTTAGAAAGTTCCTTAATACGGACCGCAGTGCCGGAGGCGCGCTGGGGACTTTGGGTACTTTCGCCGCTCACCGTAGCCGTCACTGCATGGACTTCAAGAGGTTGAACATCGTCACCGGGTGGATCGTGTTCCTGGTGGCCGCCTGGACCTACATCTCCACCATCGAGCCCACGGCCAGCTTCTGGGACTGCGGTGAGTTCCTGGCGACGGCGAACAAGCTCCAGGTGGGCCACCCGCCCGGGGCGCCCCTGTTCATGATCCTGGGACGGGTCTTCAGCGCCTTCGTGGCGCCGGAGCATGTGCCGGCGGCGGTCAACACCCTGAGCGCGCTGTGCAGCGCCTTCACCATCCTCTTCCTCTTCTGGAGCATCACGCACCTGGCCCTGAAGCTGGCCACGCGCGACAGCGCCGCGCTCACACCCGGCAAGCTCATCGCCGTGATCGGCAGCGGCGTGGTGGGGGCCCTGGCCTACACGTGGAGCGACAGCTTCTGGTTCAGCGCGGTGGAAGCGGAGGTGTACAGCATGTCGTCGCTGTTCACCGCCCTGGTGTTCTGGGCCATCCTGAAGTGGGAGAGCGAGGCCGACCAGCCGCATGACAAGCGCTGGCTGATGCTCATCGCCTACCTGATCGGCCTGAGCATCGGCGTGCAGCTGCTCGGCCTGCTCTGCATCCCGGCCATCGTGCTGGTGTATTACTTCCGCAAGTACACGCCCACGGCCAAGGGCATCTTCTACACCATGGTGATCGGCGCGCTCATCCTGGGCACCATCCTGGCGATCATCATCCCGGGCATCGTGAAGGTGGCCTGCCGCTTCGAGCTCTTCTTCGTGAACGACCTGGGCCTGCCCTTCAACACCGGCAACCTGGTGTACGGCCTGCTGATCCTCGGCCTCATCGTGTGGGGCCTGCTCTGGTCGCAGCGCACGGGGCGCGTGGTGCTGAACACCTCGATCCTCGGCGTGAGCATGGTGCTGCTGGGCTACAGCACCTACGCCATGACGGTGATCCGCAGCCTGGCCAACCCGCCCATCGATGAGAACAACCCCGAGAACGTCTTCAACCTGCTGAGCTACCTGAACCGCGAGCAGTACGGCGACCGCCCCCTGCTGATGGGCCAGTTCTGGGACAGCGAGCTGAGCCCCGAGCGCGAGGACGGCACCCCGGTGTACACCGCCACCTACAAGGTGATGAAGGGCAACAAGGTGGACAAGGTGTTCTACGATGGCTGGAGCGCCGACCACTACGTGCAGGAACATCCCGGCCTCACGGTGGACGACGAGTACGTGATCACCGACGCGCGCAAGGGCTCCGAGCCCGTGTACGAGCCCCAGTTCACCATGGCCTTCCCGCGCATGTACAGCTCGCAGGCCAACCACGTGCAGGCCTACAAGCAGTGGTCGGACTTCAAGGGCGTGCCCATCCGCTGGACGGACCGCGAAGGCAAGCCCGTGGTGATCTACAAGCCCACCCAGGGCGAGAACATCCGGTTCTTCACCAGCTACCAGGTGAACTGGATGTACTGGCGCTACTTCCTCTGGAACTTCGCCGGCCGCCAGAACGACATCCAGGGCCATGGCGGCATCACCGACGGCAACTGGTACACCGGCATCAAGGCCATCGACGCGGAGCACCTGGGCGACCAGGACCACCTGCCGTCGAGCATGACGTCCAACAAGGGCATGAACAAGCTGTACCTGCTGCCCTTGCTGCTGGGCATCATCGGCCTGGTGTACCAGCTGATGCGCCACGTGCGCGACTGGACCATCGTGTTCCTGCTCTTCTTCTTCACGGGCTTCGCCATCGTGATCTACCTGAACCAGACGCCCTACCAGCCGCGCGAGCGTGACTATGCCTACGTGGGCTCGTTCTATGCCTTCGCCATCTGGATCGGGCTGGGCGTGTACGCCGTGTACGACGCCGCGCGCTCGCTGTCCCAGCGCGACCTGCTCTTCGCCGTGGGCGGCACCCTGGGCCTGGGCGTGCTGAAGTACCTGGTGGAATCGCTGACGAGCGACGACCACCACGTGTCGTATTCCTTCTTCTTCCTGGGCATCGTGGGCGGCGCGCTGCTGGGCCTGATGTACCTGCTGCGCGGCGCCAAGGACGACCGCATGCCCGCCCTGCTGGCCACCGTCCTCGGCCTGGTGGTGCCCATCGTGATGGTACGCGCCGAATGGGACGACCACGACCGCAGCCACCGCACACCCGCGCGCGACCTCGCCGCCGACTACCTGAACAGCTGCGCGCCCAACGCCATCCTGTTCACCAACGGCGACAACGACACCTTCCCCCTTTGGTACGCCCAGGAAGTGCAGGGCATCCGCACCGACATCCGCGTGGTGAACCTCAGCCTGCTGAACACCGACTGGTACATCGACCAGATGCGGCGCAAGGCCTACGAGAGCGATCCGGTGCCCTTCCACATGGCCCCGGAGAAGTACCGCCAGGGCACCCGCGACGTGGTGGCCCTGATCCCCCGCGACAAGAGCGGCGGCTACCTCGACCTGAAGAAGGCCATGGCCTTCGCCACGGACGACCGCAACATGGAGCAGATCTTCCAGCGCGGCATCAAGGACGCCTACATCCCCGCGCAGAACTTCCGCATCCCCGTGGACAGTGCGTTCGTCTTCGGGCCCGAGGGCATGCTCACCGCCAAGGACACCGCCCACTGGACGAAAGAGGTGCGCTGGTCCATCAAGAAGCAGTACGTGCTGAAGAACCACTTCCTGCTGCTGGACCTGCTGGCCTGGAACGACTGGAAGCGCCCCATCTACTTCGCCGTGACCACCGGGCCCGACAGCTACCTGAACCTGCAGGACCACTTCCGCCTGGAAGGCCTCACCTACCGCCTGGTGCCCGTGCTGGACAAGTCGCCGAACCCCAACACCTACGGCAGCGTGGGCACGGACGTGATGTTCGACAACGTGATGAACAAGTTCACCTGGGGCGGCATGGACACCGAGGGGCCGATCTACCTGGACGAGAACGTGCTGCGCATGACCACCAACCTGCGCCTGCAGCTGGCCACGCTGGCCGATGAGCTCTCCGGCGAGGGCCGCAAGGACAAGGCCAAGCAGGTGCTCGACCTGGCCCAGGAGAAGATGCCCGAGCGCAACGTGCCCTACGACCGCATCATGCTGCCCATCGTGGAGGCCTACTACAAGGCCGGCGACACCACCAGCGCGAACCGCATCAACGAACGGCTCTTCACCATCATGGACGAGAACATGCAATGGTACCTGAGCCTGGAGCCGCGCTATGCCGACAAGGTGGGCGACGACCTCTCGATGGCGAAGCTGGTGATGGACCGCCTCGTGGCCACGGCCACCATGCACGGCCAGAAGGCCCTGGCCGACCGCCTGCGGGAGCGCATGAAGGAGGTGGGCGCGCTCTACGACGAGAAGATGCAGGACATCGACAGCCAGAACCGCCGCACGTCCAAGGTGCAGTTCTGATGGGGCTCGGCCTGGTCTCGGCCACCATCGAGGGCCTGCGCCGCCTGGACCGCCGGATGACCTGGCGGATGGACGCCACGGCGAAGGAGGCCTACCTCACCTTCGATGACGGCCCCATGCCCGGCCTTACGCCCTGGGCGCTGGAGACCCTGGCCCGGTACGACGCCAAGGCCACCTTCTTCTGCATCGGCCGGCACGTCGAAGCGCATCCCGCGCTCTTCGAGCAGGTGGTGCGGGCCGGGCACGCCATCGGCAACCACACCTATGGCCACGAGAGCGGCTGGCGCACCCCCACCGCGGCCTACCTCCGCAGCGTGGCCGACTGCCAGCGCCTCACCGGCACCGACCTTTTCCGCCCGCCCTATGGGCGCATCACCAACGGACAAATCAAGGGCGTGCGCGCCACCGGGCTGAAGCTGGTGATGTGGGACATCCTCAGCGGCGACTTCGAGCAGGGGTCCACGGGCGAGCAGGTCGCGGCGCGGGTGCTGCGGCGCACGCGGCCCGGCAGCATCATCGTGTTCCACGACAACGCGATCAGTGAGGCCCGCATGCGGGTGGCGCTGCCGCTGGTGCTCGATGGGCTGGCCCGGCAGGGCTATCGCTTCCCGGTGCTGCCCGCGCGCCCGATGGACATCGGGGCGCACGGCGCACGGCCGGCTCACTGAGCCCCGTTCCCGGTGATGGTGTATTCCACGCGGCGGTTCTCCGCGTGCTCGGCCTCCGAGCAGGTGACGCCCGGCCCGCATTGGTTCAGCAGCCGTTCGGCCCCGT
>JAFDZF010000090.1 GCA_018267055.1 Bacteroidota bacterium | reverse complement strand
GGGGCGAGGTACTATGACAGCGATGTGGCAAGGTTCCTCTCGCTCGATCCCTTAGCAGCCAATTACGCCGGTTGGAGCGCCTACAACTATGTGATGGGGAACCCCATCAGCCTAGTGGATCCCACAGGGCGTAGTGCGACCAAATGGGAAGATGAGAAAGGCAACACGATTGCTGAGAACAAGGATGGGAATAACCAAGTGATTGCCGTTATGGATGAGGCCAGAGGTCGCTTTGACGATGCTGTATCGGAGGCCAAGGGGAAAGGCGTATTCGACACCAGGGGAGGGACTGAAGACATCAACAGGGCCACGTGGAACTTCACCATGAAATCATGGGGCACCACCGGCTACTTTGCCGATCAGTCACTGGGAGCGAACTTTACCTCTTCCCTAGGTAACGCTTCAAATGCGATGGGTCTGGTCGAAACTGGTCTAGTTCTGGGCGGGGAGCTTCATCAAGAGAGCTTATTTGCCCAGGGCTTTAGGTTGGCCTGTAATGGCGAGAACATCCTTTTGAAAGGCCGCAATCTTTCTCTTTTTGGTGAGATATCACCAGCCCCATTATCGAGGCTTTCTGGTTGGGGACGGACCGCGGGACGTGTAGGGACTGTATTGGGCCTGGCATCAGTCGGAGCTGAATGGTACGACTACAACCAAGGCCGGGTCTCAGGGGCGCGATTTGCTTACCATACCACAGGGACAGGGGCATCCATGTTAACAGGCGCCCTTGCTGGTGGTCCTGCTGGCTTTGCGGTTGGCGCTGGCTTTTATGTTGGCGAAAAGGGATATGATGCCATGTGGTACCTAGCAGGTCAAATGTCCGCCATTGACCATAAGTATAGCCGTATGTGGCTCGGCTGGTAGCATCATGATTCTACGCAATAGGCATATGATGCTTTTCAAGTCGGTGCTTATTTGTGTGATTATTCTAGCCGGGTACGTCATTCTGCTCGGAAATTCCGAATCGGACAAGGCACGATTTGTTGTGAGATTTGTCAGTATCGCATATGGATTACTGATGATTCCGCAAATTGTTCTTCATGTGAAGTACATGTTGGATAATTCCAAATACAGAGTAGAGGCCGATAATGGCCGTGTGAGGATTAAGCGTCACGTAGCCGGTCCTCTCGAATTGGTCATCGGAGCGGAAGATATTGTCAGTGTAACGTTGTATGGAGTGCCTGCTGTTGTTGAAGATCGGACGAGATGGTTCCCTTGGGATGAATACTACTACTGGATCATCCTTTGCAAGAATGGCGAATGCCTTGTCGTGAACAGCGTGCTCATTGATGACATCTCAACCGTACTATCTACCTCTATAACGATCAACCAGCGCCGCGTCAAGTTTTTTTGCTGGCCGCCCCCTGAGGTGGTCGACTAAAACTGGACAGGGATTTGCCGAGGGCTAAATTCCTGACCGATGAGCCGAAGAGACCGCAGGAAATTCACCGCTGCCTTCAAGACGGAGGTGGTCCTGGAAGCGCTCAAGGAGCGCAAGACGCTGAGCGAACTGGCCCAGCAGTTCGACCTGCACCCCAACCAGATCAGCGCCTGGAAGAAGGAGTTCCTCACCGGGGCCAGCGAGGTGTTCGGATCATCGTTGGACACCGAGCGGGAAGCCTTGGAGAAGAAGCAAGAGGAGCTCTACCGGCAGATCGGCAAGCTGCAGGTGGAGAACGACTTTTTAAAAAAGACCTTGCGCAGATGAGCCGGTCCGAGCAACGGGCCATGATCGATCGGTCCCATGGAGAGCTGACCATTGCGGCGCAGTGCGCTGCCGTGGGTCTTCCGCGCAGCACCCTATACTACAAGCCGCGACCGGCCAAGGAGGAAGACCTGCGGACCATGCGGCTCTTGGACGAGCTGCACTTGGAAGACCCCACGCGTGGCACCCGCCGCCTATGCCTGGAACTACAGGAGCAAGGCATGCCGGTGGGCCGCGCCAAGGTGCGAAGCTTGATGCGACGGATGCGCCTGGGATGCGTGTATCGGCGTCCACGCACCACGGTGGTCGATGCGATCAAGCACAAGCACCCGTACTTGCTCAAAGGCTTGGTGATCGATCGGCCGCACCAAGTCTGGGCGATCGACATCACCTACGTGCCCATTCGGGGCGGCTACATGTACCTGTGCGCGATCATCGACCTCTATAGCCGCTACATCGTAGGCTGGAGCGTGAGCAACACCATGGAGGCCGAATGGGTCTGCACAGTGGTGCGCGATGCGGCGTCCGTCCACGGCCGACCCGAGATCATCAACTCCGACCAAGGCAGCCAGTTCACCAGCGATGCCTACCAGAAGCTCTTCAAGGAAGGCGGGCCCTGCCAGGGCGTTCGGATCAGCATGGACGGCAAAGGCCGCGCGATCGACAATGTGTTCATCGAACGCTTCTGGCGCACCCTCAAGCACGAGCACATCTACCTGCGGCCACCGGAGGACGGCGTGGACCTGTGCCGCACTTGTTCACAGTTCATCCACTACTACAACCACCGCCGCAAGCACTCCTCCATCGGCAACGTCCCACCCATCAAGCGCTTGTCGATGGCAGCCTGACCTATCAACGGAAAGCCTCACTTCCGAGCCTCCCCAAACCCTCGTTAACGACACTAAAACCACTTTAACCTTGTCCCGGATCTGTCCAGATTAGGTCGACCACCTCAGTTTGGTTCGATCCCGAACTACTGAAAGCTCCGGCTTAAGGCACCACCTGTGTTTGCGACACGGAAGGCTGGGGCGTTCAGCCGCCGAACTGCTCTCGGAGGTAGCCCTGGAAGTCCCGCGTGACGGCGTTAGCCTTGCGCTTGTCGCAGATCACGGCCTTGAAGAAGGGGAAGTTGCGCAGGAGTTCAGCGCGATGTAGCACGAGCAGGTCGCAGACCAAGGTAGCGCCCTATGCGTTGCTCAGCGCGCGTACCGCATGCCTCCTAAGAGCGAAGGGCATCCAACGGATGCCCTTCGCTCTTAGGCCCAATGAGGCCTACTCCTTCACCACGCGCTGGCTGCCTAGCACGGCCCCGGTGGTGTCGGTGATGCGGGCGATGTAGAGGCCGTCGGGCAGGGCACCCAGGTCCAGGACACCGGAGACGGCCTGTTCGAGCACCAGGCGTCCGTCGGCGGCGTAGAGGCCGATCCGGGTGTTGGCGGGCATGGCCTTGATATATAGGGGCCCGCTGCTCGGGTTGGGCCAGAGGAAGCGGTCCGTGGCCGGCGCATCCTCGGCCAGGCCCGTCGCGACGTCCAGCGTGTAGAGCTCCTCGCCGATGGCGATGCTGTACCCCGCGTCGAAGAAGATCCCGCCGCCGCAGCCGAGGATGACGTTGTTGCTGTTCAGGGGACCCGGGGTGTGGGCCGCATCGAACACGGGCGCCGTGCCCGCCACCGTGCCGTCCGAGCGCCAGAGCTGCGTGAGGTCATCGTAGTTGCTCATGGCCGAGAAGTAGAGCCGTCCGTCGAACGCGGTCAGGCGCCGGGGTTGGGAAGAGGTGGTGCCGGGGAAGAGGTCCATGAACAGTTCCGTGCCGGCCGGGGTGCCGTCGGTCACCCAGAGCTCGCCGCCCGTGGCGCTGGTGCCGGCGCCGAAGAAGATGCGGCCATTGAGGGTGCAGAGGTCGCGCGGGCTGCTGTCGCCGCCGGGGTTGATGTCCTTCAGCAGGACCGTGCCGGCGGTGGTGCCATCGGTGATCCACGGCTCCATGCCATGCACCTCGTCGTAGGCGGCGAAGACCAGGTGGTCGCCCAGCATGGTGAAGTCGTCCGGGTTGCTGGAGCCGAACGGCAGGATGTCCTTGATGAGCACGGTGCCGGCGTCGGTGCCGTCGCTGGCCCACACCTCGTTGCCGTTGGTCCCGTCGTCCGCCGAGAAGAAGAGCCGGTCGCCGAAAGCGCCGAAATGGCCGGGGTAGCTGCCTTCGGGGCCCGTGCGGATGTCGCTCACCAGGTACGTGCCGGCCAGGGTGCCGTCCGTGGCCCACAGCTCCGCCCCGGTCTCGTCCGTGGTGCCCTGGAAGTAGAGGAGGTCGCCGAGCGGCGTGAAGCCCTGTGCCTGGGTGAAGCCGGTGTAGATGTCGGGCACCACCACGGTGCCGGCCTCGGTGCCATCGGTCATCCAGAGCTGTTCCCCATGGATGCCGTCGTTGGCGCCGAAATACAAACGGCCATGGAACACCACCAGCGGGCCCGGGTAGCTGCCGCCCGCCCCCGCCTGGATGTCCTTCACCTGCAGGGTGCCGGTCTCGGTGCCGTCGGTCACCCAGAGCTCGATGCCATGGACCCCGTCCGTGGCCGTGAAATAGGTCCTCCCGTCCAGGCAGGTGAGCGCGTTGATGCTCGAGCTGCCGGAAGGGTTGATGTCCTTCACCAAGGCGGGCTGCTGGGCGGCCAGGGGGAGGGCGGTGCCGGCCGTGAGCAGGAGCAGGGCCAGGGCGGGGGAGTAGGGGTGGGGCATGGGGCGTTCGTTCACGGGGCCAAGGTCCGGAGCCGGGTCCGACGGGCGATGGCCGGGGACCTCCCGAGATCCCGTGGATCGTGGGGGCGGTGCCGACCAGCAGGGGGCCTTCGCCGGACGGACAGGCCCGGGCGTTCGACGGACGCGATCCGAAACCCCGGCATGCGGCCCCACGTATCTTTGGCCTTCCTTTTCTCGGAACAAGGCCCTCGCCCGGGTGGCGACGGGGCGCGACCGACGGATCCCGGACCGAACACCAACGCATGAAGCTGACGAAGACCCTGTTCGCCCTCGCCCTGCTGGCCTCGCTGGCCTCGTGCGTGGGCCGCCGCAACATCAACTACCTGCAGGACGGTTCCCTGAGCAACACCTCCAAGCTCTTCACCAACCGGAAGTTCGAGTACCGGATCCAGGTGAACGACGTGCTGAGCATCCGGGTGCTGGGGCTGGACGACGCCACGACGCGCTTCTTCAACGTGGAGAACGCCAACACCGGCCTGGGCCTGAACGACGCCACGCTGTACGTGAACGGCTTCTCGGTGGACAAGACGGGCAACGTGCAGCTGCCCACGGTGGGCAAGATCAAACTGCAGGGGCTCACGGTGGGCGAGGCGCAGGACCTGGTGCAGCGCAAGATCAACGAGTACTTCACCAACGCCACGGTGATCCTGAAGCTGGTGAGCTTCCGGGTGAGCGTGCTGGGCGAGGTGGAGCGGCCGGGCAGCTACTTCGTGTACAACAACCAGATCACCCTGCTGGAGGCGCTGGCGCAGGCCGGCGGCCCGAAGGAGTTCGGCGACAAGCGCCACGTGACGCTGATGCGCCAGAGCGACCAGGGCACGCAGGCGCTCTACCTGGACCTGAGCAAGACCGATGTGCTCACCAGCGAGTACTACTACCTGCTGCCCAACGACGTGGTGTACGTGCCCACGCTGAAGGCCCGCCCGGGGCGGCTGAACCTCGAACTGATGGCCATCCTCTTCGCCGCGGTGAGCGCGGCGGGCGTGGTGGTCACCATCGTGCAGAACCAGAACAAGTGATCCCATGGCCGCGCAGGAGAGCATCGATCTGAAGGCGATCTTCCGCAAGCTCACCGCCAAGTGGTGGCTTTTCCTGATCACCTGCGTGGTGTGCGGCGCGGTGGCGGTGGCCTACCTGAAGACCAAGCCCAAGCAGTACGCCGTCAGCGGCGTGATGCTGATGAGCGAGAAGAAGCGCAACAACTTCGGTGCGGGCAACGACGAGTTCCTCAAGGGCACCTCGTACCTCAGCAGCAACGGCGAGCTGGAGGACCAGGTGAGCGTGCTGATGTCGTACTCCAACGTGCTGCGCACCATCGAGCGGCTGCCGTTCAACGTGGCCTACTACGAGGAGAAGAACTTCCTGCGCAAGGAGAGCTACGTGTACAAGCCCTTCACGGTGCGGCTGGACACCTCCGTGCAGGTCACGGGCATCCCCGTCCAGGTGATCCCCGACCTGGCGCGCGGCACCTACCGGGTGAAGGCCAGCGGCAAGAACGTGCACCTCTACAGCCCGCGCACGCACCGCACCCGCGATGAGTTCGTGAGCAAGTGGTCCGTGGACCAGGAGGCGCGCATCGGCGAGCCGTTCAAGAGCGACCACCTGAGCTTCACCATCGACTTCCCGAAGGACCGGGAGTACGCCTCCAACGTCAAGTACACCTTCACGATCTTCGGCGAGGACGGGCTGGCGTCGTACTTCCGCAGCAAGACGATGACGGCGCCGCAGAGCGACGAGAGCAACATCATCACCATCACCACCGCGGGCGAGGTGGTGCAGAAGGAGAAGGACTTCGTGGACATGCTGATGCTCACATACATCGAGAGCGAGCAGATCAAGCACAACGAGAAGGGCAACCGCACCATCCAGTTCATCGACGCGCAGCTGGACCGCTCCACGCAGGACCTGAACACGGCCGAGACCAACCTGCAGAGCGCGCAGGCGGGCGGCGGGGGCCTGGTGGGCAGCGCGGGCGACCGGAGCTCGGCGCTGTACAACGACCTCTCGCGGCTGCAGGACGAGCAGGGGCGCATCCGCTCCAAGCAGGAGTACCTGGGCGAGCTGGTGCTGCGCATGAGCTCGGACGATGCGGGCAACCCCTCCACCATCTCGGCGGCCAACGTGGACGCGCCGGCGCTGAACAACCTGATCGACCAGTACAACAAGGACGTGAACGAGCTGGCGCAGAAGCGCCTCACCGAGCGGCAGCAGACGGCGCCCACCATCGCGCTGGCGCGGAAGGTGCAGACCGAGCGCAACCAGATCGTGCAGAGCGCGCAGGACGCGCGCCGCGCCGCCGAGCTGGAGCTGGGCCAGGTGACCAGCCGCATCGGCCAGCTGCAGTACCAGCTGAACCAGCTGCCCCAGAGCAGCCGCCAGGTGAACATCGCCACGCGGAAGTACGCGGTGAACGAGAGCATCAACACCTACCTGATGGAGAAGCGCTACGAGGCGGAGATCGCCGTGGCCTCGGACCAGGTGGACAAGTACGTGGTGGACGCCGCGCGGCAGGTGGGCAACGGCCCGATCTCGCCGGACAAGAAGGTGGTGCTGGGCGGCGCGCTGCTGCTGGGCCTGCTGATCCCCGTGCTCTTCATCCTGGTGCGCGACTTCTTCAACGACCGCATCGCCGACGTGGACGAGCTGCGGCGCCTCACCCCGCTGCCCATCCTCAGCACCATCCCCGCCAGCAAGCGCAAGCGCATCACCGCCGACGAGCCCAAGTCGCTGCTGGCCGAGAGCTTCCGCACGGCGCGGATCAACCTGCAGTACCTCAATGCCGACGTGGCGCGCCAGGTGGTGGGCATGACCAGCAGCACCAGCGGCGAGGGCAAGACCTTCTGCTCGCTCAACCTGGCCACGGTGATGGCCATGAGCGGCAAGCGCACCCTGCTGATCGACGCCGACATGCGGCGGCCGCGGGTGCACGAGTACCTGGAGATGCCGGAAGGGGCGGGGCTGAGCACCTACCTCATCGGTGAATGCGGGCTGGACCAGGCGATCCGCCGTTCCGACGTCAACGGGCTGGACGTGATCACCGCCGGGCCCATCCCCCCGAACCCCCTGGAGCTGATGGAATCCCCGCGGCTGGCGCAGCTCTTCCAGCAGATGCGCACGCGCTACGACCAGATCGTGGTGGACGCCTCGCCCATGGGCCTGGTGAGCGAGTTCAAGATCCTCATGAGCCACCTGGACGTGACCCTGTACGTGGTGCGCGAAGGCTACACCCGCCGCGGCATGCTGCGCGGGCTGAACGAGCTGAACAAGGAGGGCAAGATCAAGCAGGTGGACCTGCTGCTGAACGACGTGAAGGCCGGCGACGGCTACGGCGACGGCTACGGGTACTACACCAAGTAGGGCGGGGCGCCGGCGATGTTCCGTTCCGAAGGCTTCCGGAAGTACCTGCACAACACCTCGTGGTTGTTCGTGGACCGCGTGGTGCGGCTGGGCGCGGTGTTCCTCACCGGCATCTATGTGGGCCGCTACCTGAAGCCCACGCTCTTCGGCCAGCTCAACTACGCCAGCGGGTTCGTCGGCCTCTTCTTCGCCCTCACCACCATGGGGCTGGACGAGATCGTGGTGCGCGACCTGGTGAAGCACCCGCAGAAGCGCGACGAGATCCTCGGGTCGTCCGCCCTGCTGAAACTGCTGGGGGCCGTGGTGCTGGTGACGGCGGTGTTCGTGGGCACGTTCGTGAACCACATGGACCATACCACCACGCTGATGGTGATGATCATCGCCGCGGCCGAGCTGCTGAAGCCCGCCATGGTGGTGGAGTACTACTTCCTGGCGCAGCAGAAGGCCGCCCGGTACGCGCAGGTGAACATGTACCAGACGGTGGCCGCCTGCGGCTTCCGGATCATGCTGGTCCTCATGAAGGCCCCGCTGGTGTGGTTCGCGTGGAGCTACATCGTGGAGATGGCCATCTATGGCGCCATCAGCGTGGTCTACTACGAGCGGGAGGGACTGTTCATCCGCGCCTGGCGCAGCACCATGCCCATGGTGAAGGAACTGCTGCAGCAGAGCTGGCCGCTCATCGTGTTCGGCGTGGGGCTCTACGTGCAGGCCAAGATCGACCAGGTGATGATCTACGACGTGCTGAAGCACATCGTGGGCGAGAAGCAGGCCTACGCCGAGAGCGGCCAGTACGCCGCGGCGCTCAAGATGATCGAGGCCTTGGGCTTCCTGCCGGTGATCGTGCAGAAGGCGCTGGCCCCGGCCATCACCCGCGCCAAGCTGGAGGATGCCGCGAAGTACGAGGACCGGCTGCTGAACCAGTACCGCCTCTTCTTCATCCTCTTCCTCGTCACCGCCATCCCGCTCTACTTCCTGGCCGAATGGGTGATCGTGCTCTTCTTCGGCGCGGAGTACGCGAAGGCCGGCTACCTGCTCTCGCTCTTCGCCATCCGCCTGCTGTTCACCAACATGGGCGTGGCCAAGTCCAGCTTCATCACCAACGAGAGCCTGTTCCGCTACGCCCTCATCACCTCGGTGGTGGGCGCCGCCCTGAACATCGGCATGAACTACGTGCTCATTCCCCGCTACGGGTCCGGGGGCGCCATCCTGGCCACCATCGGCTCGTTCTTCGTCAGCATCTTCCTGCTGGACCTCTTCTTCAAGGAGACGCGGAAGAACTTCGGCTGGATGATGAAGGGCATGGCCACGTTCTGGAAGATCCACCTTGTGCGATGACCATGGCCGACCCGCACCTGATCCCCCTGAAGCCCGCGCTGTACGCGGACTTCCCCTGCCCGTCCTGCGGCGCCAAGGCCATCGAGGCGCGCGGGACGGTCTTCCCCGGCGTGCACGTGCTGGGCGACTACCGTTGCGGCGCCTGCGGCCTGGAGTTCCTGCGCGACCTGCCGGTGGGCTTCGCGGTGCAGCATCCCGTGGCCATCGGCCGGGCCGACGGCCGCCTGTTCAACCCCTCCGGCGCGGAGCCCTGGCTGCACGGGCCCCTGCTGCAGGCCTACCGCGCCCCGAGCGACGCGCCGGTGACCGTGGAGCGGATCGTGCGTCGAACAGCCAGGCGGGTGGTGGTGTTGAACACCTTGGACTTCCTCTACGGCCATGTGCTCCTCAAGCTCTTCAATGCCCAGGCCTACCTGGACCGCTATCCGGACCGGGGCCTGGTGATCATCCTGCCGCGCATGTACGCCTGGCTCGCCCCTCCCGAGGCGGCCGAGGTCTGGCTGGTGGACCTCCGCCTGGGCCAGGCCCACGGCTGGTACACCCGCTTCAACGCCTGGGTGCAGGAGCGGCTGGCGGCCTACGACGAAGTGGACCTGGCCCGCGGCTACGCCCACCCGGAGCAGGCGGGGCTGGACATCGCCCGGTTCGCGGGCATCCCCGCCTTCGACCCCGCCCGGTTCGACGCGCTGCCGCCGCACATCACCTTCGTGGCCCGGCAGGACCGGCTGTGGTTCGCCAGCGACCTGGGCGAGCTCTGTCACCGCGCGCTGAACAAGCTGGGCCTGAAAGGCCTGGGCCGCTGGTACGTGCGCCGGCAGGACCGGCTGATGCGCCGGACCATGCGGGCCATCCGCCGGGTGGAACCACGGGCCACCTTTACCGTAGTAGGGCTGGCGCGTCCGGGCGGGTACGGCACCCTGGCCCGCGACCTGCGCACCGAACGCATGGACGAAGCCACCGAACGGGCCTGGTGCCAGGCCTACGCGCAAAGCCACGTGGTGGTGGGCGTGCACGGCAGCAACATGCTGTTGCCCACGGCCTTCGCCGCCGCGTGCGTGGAGGTCCTGCCCGACGACCGCATCGGCAACATCGTCCAGGACGTCTTCGTGCGCTACCCCGACCGGATGCAGCTCTTCGCCTACCGGTTCGTGGACGAGCGCGCCCGGCCCGGGCAGGTGGCGCACCACGTCCTGGGCATCCTCCGGCACTACAGTGCCTTCCACCGCAACATGTGCGTCCACACCGTGTGACCATGTCCACCTCCAGCTCCCCGGGCCCGCTCCGCCTGCCGGTGTTGATCACCGCCTTCTCCCGCTACGACACCACCCGCGAGGTGATGGAGGCCGTACGGGCCGCCCGCCCGCCCCGGCTCTACTTCGCCTGCGACGGCGGCCGCAACGACGCCGAGCGCGAGAAATGCGCCCAGGTGCGCTCCCTGGTGGAGCTCGTGGACTGGGACTGCCAGCTCTTCACGCTGTTCCACGAGAACAACAAGGGCTCCAAGTACGGGATGGCCGCCAACATCGGCTGGTTCTTCGACCACGAGCCGGAGGGCATCATCCTGGAGGACGACATCGTGCCTTCGCAGACCTTCTTCCGGTTCGCGCAGGAGCTGCTGGAGAAGTACCGCGACGACGAGCGCGTATGGGCCATCATCGGCAACAACCTGATGGCCGATGAGGAGCCGGGCGACCCGTCCTCGTACTGGTACTCGGCGCACGGCTATGGCGCCTACTGGGGCTGGGCCTCGTGGCGGCGGTCGTGGCAGCGGTTCGACATCGACATGCGGCAGTGGCCGGGCGTGCGCGACACCGACGCGTTCAAGGACTACTACCTGGCGGCCAGCGAGCGGCGGGAGGCCACGCGCCTCTTCGAGCACACCTGGGACCGCAACATCTCCACGGCGTGGGACTACCAGTTCGATTTCGCCAAGGTGCTGGCGGGGGCGGGCAACATCATCCCCAACGTGAACCTGTGCCGCAACATCGGCTTCGGGGCGGGCGGCACGCACACGGTGAGCCACCACGACGTGCGCAACAAGGAGATGCTGCACGAGGCGAGCTTCCCCCTGACGCATCCGGCGAAGCTGGAGGTGGACCGGGAGAAGGACCTGCGCTACTTCGAGGCGTTCATCCGGCCCTCGCGCTACAGCCGCATCAAGGCGGGGGTGAAGGAGCTGCTGCCCGACCAGTTGGTGCGGAAGGTGAAGCCCCTGGTGAGCGGCGTGCAACGGAAGTTAGGTTTGCAGTAAGGGCCCTGCGGCCCGCGACACGCGGTGATCTCCAAGGCCAAGCTCGTCAACACCCTTTTCCTGGCGGCCTTCCCGTGCTACGGCATCGGGAGCTACCTGATGCTGAAGCAGGGCTTCTCCATCGGGCTGATCACCTGCATGCTGCCCTTCGTGGCCATCCTGCTCTTCTACGGGGTGGACCTGCTCTACCGCGGCGGCCTCACGCCGATGGTCTCGCGCACCTACTGGTGGTGCATGGCCTTCATCCTCACCTCGGTGATCTCGGTGCAGATGGCGGTGCGGTACCACAGCCCCATCGTCAACGCCGGGAACGCGCCGGTGCTGATGCTGCTCTTCCTGGTGCCCTTCAACGCCTCGGTGGTGGTGCAGGTCTACAACCGGGAGCGCGACGGGTTCGACATGGCGTGGCTGGTGCTGAAGGGCCTGCTGCTGCTGCTGGGCATCAACATCCTGGGCTATGCCGCGGGGCTGCACAACCTGCTGCACTCCTTCGTCGGCCGCATCAGCCTGCCGTTCATGATGGGCATCTACGACTCGGCGCACATCCTCGCCTTCGTGAACCTGATGCTCCTGTTCTACATCCGCGACTTCCGGCAACGGCCCCTGCGCTTCATCGGCCTTTCGGCGGTGTACCTGGTGGACCTGGCGGTGATCATGAGCGTGAACAGCCGCCTCTCGTTCATGATCTTCTTCCTGCTCACGGTGCTCTTCGTCACCCGCGCCATGCGGGCGCTGCGCGGGGTGTACGCCGTGTCGCTCTTCACCATGCCGCTGATGATGAGCTTCGCGCTGCTCATCTACAACATCCTCTCGCTGCCCTTCTTCGCCGCCCTCCTCGGGCGGGTGAGCAAGGAGGACGTGACCACCTTCAACGGGCGCACCTACATCTGGGAGGATGCGGCGAAGTGGGCGCTGGACGACCGCCGGGGCATGCTCTTCGGCAACGGCTACAACGGCCAGCACCACATCCGCCTGCTGGACCGCGTGGCCAAGCTCTGGGGGGAGCCGCACTCGTACAACCTGCACATGCACAGCAGTTTCCTGGAGATCGTGGTGGATCAGGGCATCGTGGGGCTGGTGCTGCTCTACATCGTGTTCTGGCAGGGCTACACGTACTACCGCGGCGAATACCTGCGGTCCACCGCGCTGGCGCCGCTCTTCGCCGGCTTCGTCTACCTGCTGTTCATCTGGCAGATCGACATCTTCTGCTACGGCATCTACATGGGCAACCCGCTGCTCTTCGCGCTGATGGCGCCATTGGCGGTACAGCCGCGGTTCATCACCGGGAAGCGGAAGGCCCTCAACGGCGAATGGCTGACATGAGCACCCCCACCGGCCCGCGCGTAAGCATCGTCACCGTGGTATGGAACGGGGCCGCCACCCTGGAGCGCACCATCCGCAGCGTGGAGGCGCAGACCTACGGGAACATCGAGTACATCATCGTGGACGGCGGCAGCACCGACGGCACGCTGGACATCATCAGGCGCCACGAGGCCCGCATCACGAAGTGGATCAGCGAGAAGGACAAGGGCATCTATGACGCCATGAACAAGGGCATCGCCCTGTGCACCGGCGAGTGGATCGGCCTGATCAATGCCGACGACTGGTACGAGCCCGACGCCGTGGCGCGCATCGTGGCCGCGGCCCAGGCCGACCCGAAGGCCAACATCGTCCACGGCGATATCCTGATCCACTACGCCAATGGGCACGCCAAACGCAAGCACGCGCGCTGCTCGGGCTTCCTGCTCAAGTACTGGGAGATGGTGCTGAACCACCCCAGCTTCTTCGTGCGCCGGTCCTACTACCAGGGCCGTTCCTACGACCCCGCCCTGCGCGTGAGCGGCGACCACCAATGGACGCTGAAGGCGTGGACCGAGGACAGCCGCCAGTTCCATTACCTGCCCGAGGTGCTGGCGAACTTCAGTGCCGGCGGGGCCAGCATGACCAATCCGCTCAAGAAGGTGCTCCGCGAGGGGCGCAAGGTGGGCGAGGCCATGGGGTTCTCCTGGGCCGAACAGCTGGTGGGGAGCGTGGTGAAGACCGCGCTGTACGTGCCGCAATGGGCCAAGCTGCGGTTCAACCAGTTCGTAGCACCTTTGGCGCAACGGCGCAAGTGATGGCGAGCGTGTACGACATCGCACAGGACTGGGGGGCGAACCGCCGCAACCCGAAGGGAAGGCTGGTGATGCTGCTGTTCCGCACGGCGCACCTGCTGCGGCAGAGCAAGGTCACCTTCGTCCTCTTCATCTGGTACTTCCTGTTCTACCGCGTGTTCGTGGAGTGGTTCCTGTGCATCGAGCTGCCGTGGAAGACGCGGATCGGTCCCGGTTTCCGCATCGACCATGGGCAGGCCCTCATCATCAATGACGGCACGGTGTTCGGCGCGGGCTGCACGGTGCGCAACAGCACCACCATCGGCAACAAGCGCCTGAAGGACGGCACCTACAGCCGGTCCCCGCGTTTCGGCGACCGGGTGGACATCGGCGCCAACGCCGTGATCATCGGCCCCATCACCATCGGCGACGACGTGGCCATCGGGGCCGGGGCGGTGGTGCTGCGCGACGTGCCGTCGAAGCACGTGGCGGTGGGCAATCCCGCGCGGATCATCCCGCGGCCCTGAGTTCCGCAGGAGGCTATTCGATCACCAGTTTCTGCCGGTGGCTGCGGCCCTTGTCGGTCGCGGTGAGCAGGTAGGTCCCCGGGGCGAGGTCGGCGGGCAGATGCACCGCGGTGGTGCCGGTGCCCAGGCCGATCTCCCGCACGAGCGCGCCGCTCAGCCCATGGAGGCGCAGGGTGCCGGACACCGGGACGCGGAAGTGCAGCGGGCCGCCGGCGGTGGCCGGGTCGGGATAGGCGAAGCCGGGATCGGCCGTGCCCATTGCCGCCAGGTCGTCCACGCCGGTGGTCAGTGAGCAGCTCGCGTCCGGCTCGCGCACGAGCACCACGGAGCCGAACGCCGGCACGGTGATGCTGCCGCTGTGGATGGCGCCGTCCACCGTGCTCCAGCAGCCTTCCAGGGGGAACTCCTGCGGGGCGCCCTGGTCGTTCACCAGCAGCACCTGGCGGTCGTGCGGGTCCGCGATGGCCACCTGCACGCGCTGGAGCGACACATTGTCCAGCCAGTACGTCGGTTCGAGGTAGCTGTTCGTGAACTGGACCAGGGCCTGGTCGTCGAGGCCGCACAGGAACACCAGCTCGATGTCGCGCCGCTGCCCGTCGAACGGATAGACACGGGACCCGAGGGTATTGATGCTGGTGAGCTGCGATTGGCCCTTCACCGCCGCCGTCAGCTGGCCGTACGCATTGCTCTGCAGGCTGAAGCGCATGCGGTACCACTGCCCGTTCTGCATGGGGAAGAGGTCCGGGTTGCGCAGGCTGAGCTCCGGGTACACGCTGTTGTTCGGCAGATAGGCCTTCAGGGCACCGTTGTCGAGGTAGGTCACGTCGTGCGTCACCTGGGCATTGTTGGGCCAGCCGCCCCAGCCGTTCACGTTGTAGTCGAAGGTGCCGTTGGCCACCAGCTCATCGCCGAGCACGGCGGTCACCTCCTCCGCGTTGAGTTGGAGCGGGCTGCGCGTGGAGCCATTGTCCTCGCCGCGCTCCGTACGCCAGCGCTCCAGGGTGAAGTACTTCTGCGACCCCGAGAAGGTGTTCATCACGAAGAGGCTCATCTCATTGTAGGGGTTGAAGTAGCGGTTGTTCGAGAAGGTGCCGAAGTCCACCGGCGCCGCGGAATGGCAGTTGTACTGGCGCATGCACAGCTGGTCGCGGGTGAGGCTGTACAGCACGTTGCCGCTGTAGGTCTCGTTGTACGCGGCCACGTAATAGGGCGCCACGGCGGCGGGCCCCATGGTATTGGAGAGGTCCGACACGCTCAGCTGCACGCGGTTGTCGAAGAGCACGTTGTCCGTGATCGCATTGCCGGTGCTCGCCATGGTATGGTCCACGTGGATGCCGCTGCCGGCGCAGCGCGCCACGGTGTTCCCCTGCACCACGGTGTTCTTGATGCTGGTGTTGCCGAAATAGATCCCGTGGCTGATGTGCTCGTAATTGGTGAAGTCCGGCGCGGAGCTTTCCAGGTTGCCGGTGATGTCCAGCACGATGTTGCCGCGGATGATCATGCCGTCCGCATTGTCGAAGGCGATGCCGCCGCCGTCGTTCAGCGTGGCCAGGCAGTTGCGCAGCACGTTGTGCTTCACCAGCGCGTCCTTGTTCACCTCGATGCCGGTATAGCCCACGTTCGTCAGGGTATTGCCCACCACCTGGTTGCCGGAGCCCGTGGTGCGGATCCCGCAATAGCCCCAGCTCGTCTCGCCCAGGCCGGGCACCAGCGCGATGTCCGTCAGGGTGTTGCCGGAGAAGACCGTGTTGTCATCGATCAGCAGCACGCCCGACGCGTAGATGTCGCGGTAGGTGGACCCGCTGTAGGTGTTGTTGCTCCCATAGCTCCGGATGCCATGGTACATGTCGTGGAAGGTGCAGTTCGTCACGGTGATGTAGTGGCCGCCGTCGTTGCGCACGCCCGCCACGCGCTGGTGGCGGAACTCGAGGTCCTGGATGCGCACGTACTGCCGGTTCCAGCCGATGAGGGCGCCCACGTCGCGCGTGGAGGCCTCCACGGTCAGCGTGTTGGGGTCCGCATTGCCGGGAGCCTGCAGGTAGAGCATGCCCGCGGTGGGGTCGTAGTACCATTCACCGGGCGCATCGAGCTCGCTCAGCTTGTTGCAGAGGAAATAGCCCCAGGCATAGCTCCCGGGGGTGTCGTAGATCGTGGGGAAGGTGAGGGTGCCGTTGCTGAAGCCGGAGATCGTGGCCAGGTCGTAGTTCCAGTTGCTGGCGCGGATGACGGCGGTGGCGCCGTTCCAGTAGCCGTCCGGCTGGTGCAGGTCCCCGTCCTGGAGGGAAGTGGGGCCGCCATTGTCCATCCGCAGCCATCCGCTATTGGGGTAGCGGGCCAGGGTCATGCGCTGGCCGCCGATGAAGACGTACTGCACCGCATCGGCCACCGGCGCGCGCCAGATGTTGCCCTGGTACACTTCCCAGCCCGTCACCACGGTGCTGCCGCTGATCACAGGAGCGGCGCCGGTGCCGTAGCTCCCGAACACAAGGGGGGCGGCGCTGGTGCCGGACGAGCTGATGGGGAGGGTGCCGCGGTAGACGCCGCCGCGCTGGAGGAGCACTTGGTCGCCCGGCTGCAGGGCGTACTGCACCTGGTCGAGGCGGCCCAGCGTCCGCCAGGCCTGGGTGGGTGAGGTGCCGCTGTTGGCGTCGTTGCCGCTGCCGGAGACATAGTACGTGGTGGCCTGGACGGTGGAAAGGCTGCAGGCGGCCAGAACGGAGAGGAGGACGGGGAGCAGCGCGCGGAGGGAACGGAACATGGACGCGGTGGATGGTAGGCCCCGTTGAACCCCCGTGTCAAGACCCTTGTTCCACTCCTTCGACGAACAGTGGGCGGTATCCCATGAGCGACGGCTCTGGTCGGTCGAACGAACAACGCCGGGGTGTTGACACCCGGGGAGGGGCCTCCGGTGGGGCGGCGGGAGGCCGGATACCTTTGGCCGCGTGGCGGCAGCAGCGACCCCCCCTCAGCGCATCCTGGTCGTCGGGCAGACGCCCCCCCCGTTCGGCGGCCAGGCCGTGATGATCCAGGCCTTGCTGGACGGCCGGTTCACCCGCATCCGGCTCTTCCACGTCCGGCTCGCCTATTCGGAGGACATGGAGAGCGTGGGCAAATTCGCCTTCCGCAAGCTGTGGGTGCTGTTCACCACCATCCTGCGGGTGTGGGTGGCCCGGTTCCGGTACCGCACCCCCACGCTCTACTACCCGCCCAGCGGCCCCAATACGGTGCCGGTGCTGCGCGACATCGTCTTCCTCTGCGCCACCCGCTGGCTGTTCCGCGCCACGGTCTTCCATTTCCACGCCGGCGGGGTGTCCGGCTTCGCGCCATCGCTGCCGGCCCCGTTCAGGCCCTTGTTCCGCTGGGCCTACCGGCGGCCGGCCCTGGCCATCCGGACGGCCCCGCAGAACCCGGATGATGGCCGCCGGCTCGGGGCCCGCCAGGACCTCATCGTGCCGAACGGCATCCCCGACCTCCGGGGCACCGTGCCGGAGCGGTCGGCCGCGCCGGGGGAGCCGCTGGTGGTGCTCTTCACCGGGGTGCTGATCCCCAGCAAGGGCGTACGCGTGCTGCTGGAAGCCTTCGCCGAAGCCCTGCGGCGGGGCATGGACGCCCGGCTGGAGCTGATGGGCAAGTGGGGCGATGAGGCCTTCCGGGCGGAATGCGAGCGCTTCGTGCAGGAGCGGGGGCTGGCGGACCGGGTGGCCTTCCTGGGCGTGAAGCGCGACCGGGACAAGCTGCTGCATTTCGCCGGGTGCGACATCTTCTGTTTCCCCAGCTTCTTCGAGGCCGAGAGCTTCGGCCTGGTGCTGGTGGAGGCCATGCAGTTCGCCAAGCCGGTGGTCACCACGGACTGGCGGGGCATCCCTTCGGTGGCACGGGAGGGGGAGAACGGCTTCGTGGTCCCCATACAGGACCCGGCTGCGGTGGCGGACCGATTGGTGCAGCTGGCGGGCGACCCGGCCCTGCGCCGGCGGATGGGGGACGCGGGCCGCCGCATCTTTGAGGAACGATTTACGTTGGAACGGTTCCATCGCAACATGGAGGAGGCGCTCGCGGGCGTGTCCGAACAGCATTGAGGAGCACGCATGCGAGCATTAGTCACTGGCGGATCGGGCTTCATCGGGACCAACCTGGTGCAGCGGTTCATGGACCGGGGCATCCCTGTGGTCAACCTGGATTGGAGCCCGCCGCTGGACCCTGCCCACCGGCCCTATTGGCGCGAATGGGACATCATGGACCAGGACGTCACCCGGCGCCTTTTCGCCGAGCTGGCCCCTACGCACGTGGTGCACCTGGCCGCGCGCACGGATACCGATGAGCAGCAGGACATCGATGCCTACCAGCAGAACCACGAAGGCACCCGGCGCCTGTTGGAGGTGGTGAGGGCCACGCCGTCCATCGAGCGCCTCATCGTCACCAGCACCCAGTTCGTGTGCGAGGCCGGCTACCAGCCCAAGGACGACCTGGATTTCAAGCCCTTCACGCTCTACGGCGAGACCAAGCGCCGCACGGAGATGGCCACGCGCGAGGCCGGCCTCGCCTGCGCCTGGACGATCATCCGGCCCACCACCATCTGGGGGCCCTGGAGCCTGCGCTACCGCGACGTCATGTTCAAGGTGATGCGCAAGGGCCTCTATTTCCATCCGAGCAAGAAGAAGGTGGTGCGCTCCTACGGCTACGTGGGCAACGTGGTGTGGCAGATCGAGCGCATGCTGGAGGCGCCGCGCGAGCGGGTGGACCAGCGCGTGCTGTACGTGGGCGATCCCCCCATCGACCTGCGCATCTGGGTGGAAGCGATCTCCCGTGAACTGGTGGGACGCCCTGTGCGTTACATCCCCACCTGGCTGGTCCGTAGCCTCGCCTTCACAGGGGATGCGCTGAAGGCCGTCGGCCTTCCGTTCCCCATCACCAGCGGCCGTTTCCGCAGCATGACCAGCGACTACATCACGCCGATGGACCGGACCATCGATGCCTTGGGCGAAGCGCCATGGACCCTGGAGGCGGGTGTGAAGGAGATGGTGAAGTGGTACGACAGCGGCAGCGAGCGCATCGTGGCGCCCACCTTGAAGGACGTGCGGCTGAAACCGGCGGTGGCCCCATGATGGCGTTCCGGAAAGAGCGGGTGATCGGGGTGGACCTGTCCGTGGGACCGTTCGCGGAGCACGTCCGTGCGTTCGCCGCCTTCGGCAAGGCCCACCGGTCGTCCTATGTGTGCTGCGTGAACGTGCACATGTGCGTGGAGGCCCACCGCGACCCGGCGTTCGCCCGGGTGGTGAACGAGGCCGATTTCGCCACGGCCGATGGCATGCCCATGCGGAAAGCCCTCAATGTCCTCCACAAGCTCCGGCAGGAACGGGTGGCCGGCAACGACCTGATGCCCGCCCTGATGGCCGAAGCCGAGCAACAGGGGCTGTCCATCTATTTGTATGGAGGGGAGCAGCCCGTGCTGGACGCCATCGTGGCGCGTGCGGCCCGCGAATTTCCCCGGCTGCGCATCGCCGGCGCCTGGTCGCCGCCGTTCCGGCCGCTGACGGAGCCCGAGCTGGCGGAGGTGGCGGACCGCATCAACGCCAGCGGGGCCCACCTCGTGCTGGTGAGCCTGGGCTGCCCCAAGCAGGAGAAGTGGATGGCCGCCATGAAAGGCCGGGTGAACGCCCTGATGATCGGCCTGGGGGGAGCGTTCCTCCTCTATGCCGGGGTGGACAGCCGGGCGCCCAAATGGATGCGGGACCTCAGCCTGGAATGGGCCTACCGCCTGGTCCTGGAGCCCCGCCGACTGTGGAAGCGTTACCTGGTGACGAACACCGTGTTCCTCTGGCTGTTCTTCAAGGCCCTGGTGCTCAAGTGGTCGGGTCGGCCCGGCCAGACCGGCGGCCGGGGTACGGCCCCGATCCCCCTGGACCCGGGACCGCTCGCTGGTACGCCCAAAGAGGGATGATGTGTCGACGAAACACGATGAAATATCGACAAATTTGACTTTCGGCCCGACCGCGGTCTACTTTTGATCTCGTTCGACCCGGTAGGAGAAACACCATGGACCGCGTGGAGAAATTCGACCCCCGACCCAACAGCGCCTCCACAGCGGCGAGCAACGCACGCCGTGCTTCCCGGAGCGACCTGAACCAGGAGCTGGCCAGCCTGCTCCGGTCCAGCCGCCAGTCCTTGCAGAACGTGCAGACCGGCCTGAACCGGGTGCTCACCCTGGAGCCGCTGACCATGGTGAAGGACCTGATCATCGTGGGGGAGGGGCCCGCGGCGGAGGAGATCTACCAGTATTGCGCCGACCAGACCGTGCGGGGCTACCGCTTCCGCGGCATCTTCAACGACACGCCGATCAATGGGACATTGGGCCCGCAGCGCCTGGGCGACGTGGAGGCCGCGAAGGTCTTCGCTGTGCAGAACCGCATCGACATCGTCTACTGCGCCCTCCCGGGCACGCGCAAGCAGGACATCACCGAGCTGATGGAGTTCTGCGAGCGGAACACCATCCGTTTCCGCGTGATCCCCAGCATGGACAGCTTCATCCCGGTGGTGCAGACCACGGACCTCACCTTCCACGGTGCGGTGCCGGTGAGCCGCCTGCGCCGCGAGCCGCTGGACCGGTGGTCCAGCCGCATCCTGAAGCGGGCCTTCGACATCGTGTTCTCCTTCGCCGTCATCGTGTGCGTGTTCAGCTGGCTGTTCCCCATCCTGGCGTTGCTGGTGAAGCTCTCCTCGCCGGGGCCGGTGTTCTTCAAGCAGACGCGCCTGGGCGAGGGCAAGCGGAAATTCAGCTGCTACAAGTTCCGCAGCATGCGCATGAACAAGGAGGCCGACAGCAAGCAGGCCACGAAGAACGACCCGCGCGTGACCCGGGTGGGGGCCTTCCTGCGCAAGAGCAACCTGGACGAGATGCCGCAGTTCTTCAACGTGCTGCTGGGCCAGATGAGCGTGGTGGGCCCGCGGCCGCACCCCCTCAAGCTGAACGACCAGTTCCGCGACATCATCGACAAGTACATGGTGCGCCACTTCGTGCGCCCGGGCATCACCGGGTGGGCCCAGGTGAACGGCTTCCGCGGCGAGACCCGAACCCCCGAGCTGATGGAGAAGCGCGTCGACCTGGACATCTGGTACCTGGAGAACTGGTCGTTCCTCCTGGACCTCAAGATCGTGGTGAAGACCGTGACCAACATGTTCAAGAAGGACGAAATGGCCTACTGACCACGACCGAAACCCCCGAAGAGGCCGGGCTTGCCCGGCCTTTTTCGTGGGGGTGGTTTGCGGGAACGGAGGGGGGGTGTATATTTGCGTCCCTTTTCGAGACCGGATATGGCCAATCACAAGTCGTCCCTGAAACGCGTCCGTCAGACGGAGACGCGCAACGAACGCAACCGCTACCAGCACAAGACCGCTCGCAATGCGGTGCGTGACCTGCGGGCGACCTCCTCGAAGAAGGACGCCGAGAAGCTGCTGCCCGAGGTGAGCAGCATGCTGGACAAGCTGGCCAAACGGAACATCATCCACAAGAACAAGGCCTCCAACCTGAAAAGCAGCTTGAAGCGCCACGTCAACACGCTGAAATAAGGACCGCGCGGTCCGCATGATAACTTGGACAGGTCCTCCTTCGGAGGGCCTGTCCGCTTTTCGGCCCGATGCCATGGAAGTCGTCAACGACCGACCGTACGCCAAGCTCAGCATCCGCGACTGGGCGCAGGAGGACCGCCCGCGTGAGCGGCTGCTCACCCAGGGGCCCAAGGCGCTTTCCGACGCGGAGCTCGTGGCCATCCTGATCCGTTCCGGCACGCCGCAGGACACCGCCCTGGAGCTCGCGCAGCTGATCCTGCACCAAGCGGGCAACGACCTGAACCGGCTGGGCCGGGTATCGGCCGCGGAACTGATGAAGCTGCGGGGCATGGGCGAGGCGAAGGCCCTGAGCATCGTGGCGGCCCTGGAACTGGGCATGCGCCGGCGCGACAGTGGCGTGGAGGCACGTCCGCGCATCAGCACCAGCACCCATGTGCACGAGCTGATGCGTCCCGTGCTGGCCGATCTGCACCACGAGGAGTTCTGGCTGGTGCTCCTCGATCGGGGCATGCGCCTGCTCGGGAAGCACCGGGTGAGCCAGGGCGGCATGCACGGCACCGTGGCCGATCCGAAGCTCATCTTCCGGGAGGCTTTGGAGCGGCGGGCCTCCTGCCTGGTGCTCTGCCATAACCATCCTTCGGGCCAGCTGCGCCCCAGCGAAGAGGACCGGCAGCTCACGCACAAACTGGCGGCCGGCGGCCGGTTGCTCGACATCCTCGTGCAGGACCATGTGATCATCACCAACGCCGGGTACTACAGCTTCGCGGACAACGGGCAGTTGTGACATGGCCGATCCGCTGCGCATCCTCACCGTCATCGGCGCGCGCCCGCAGATCATCAAGGCGGCGGCCATCAGCCGGGCCGTGGCGACCTCGTTCCGGGACCGCATCCACGAGACCCTGCTGCACACCGGCCAGCACTACGACGCCAACATGTCGCAGGTGTTCTTCGATGAGCTGGGCATCCCCCGGGCCGACATCGACCTGGGCGTGGGCAGCGGCCCCCATGGCGCACAGACCGCCCGGATGATCGAAGGCATCGAGCAGGAGCTCCTGCGTAGCCGGTACGACCTGGTGCTGCTGTACGGGGACACGAACAGCACGCTGGCCGGGGCCGTGGCGGCGGCGAAGCTGCACGTCCCGGTGGCGCATGTGGAGGCCGGGCTCCGCTCCTTCGACAAGCGCATGCCGGAAGAGGTGAACCGCATCCTGTGCGACCAGTGCAGCACCTGGCTGTTCTGCCCCACGGCCACGGCCGTGGAGAACCTGGCGCGCGAAGGGTTCCCGATGGACGTCTCCTCACCGCCCACGGCCGACCGTCCGCATGTGGTCCTGAGCGGCGATGTGATGTTCGACAATAGCATGCATTTCGCCGCACTCGCCGCGGAGCGCGCCACGCTGGTGCGCGATCTGGGCCTGGTCCCGAACGGCTTCGTGCTGGTCACCGTGCACCGCGACCACAACACCGATGTGCCCGAGCGGCTCAACGGGCTGTTCGAGGTGTTGTTGGCGCTCCGGAAGAAGCATGGGCTGCCTTTCGTGCTGCCGGCACATCCCCGCACGCGGAAGATGATGGACCTGCTGTTGGCCCCCGTGCTGCGGAAGGCCGTCGCGGACGATCCGGACTTCCATGTGGTGCCCCCGGCCGGGTTCCTGGACATGATCGCGCTGGAGCAGCAGGCACGGCTGGTGATCACCGACAGTGGCGGGGTGCAAAAGGAGGCCTACTTCTTCGGCCGGCCGGTGGTGGTGCTCCGGCCCACCACCGAGTGGGTGGAACTGCTCGCCCATGGTCAAGCGGTGCTGGCCGATGCCGATCCGCAACGCATCATTGCGGGCGTCGACCGGTTCCTGCGCGAGGGCGTTCCTGCCTGCCCCCCGTTGTATGGCGATGGCCACGCGGCGGAACGCATCTGTACGGAGCTCCTGAAGGCCTACTGACCGATGCTCGCCTCGCTCCTCGATTACGCCCGCTGCTTCGCGCAGGGCTTGGTGCGGCGCGAGGAACGGGCCTTGCTGGCCGCTTCGCTGGCGGGCGTTCGTTCCCCGGCCGTCCCGGATGCCCCAGCCCGGCGGGCGGCCCTGTCCGGTGCGATCGACTGGCTGTGCAGGGCGCAGGACCAGGGCCGGGAAGGCGGCATCGGCAGCTATCACCTGGCGGACGGTTGGGGAGCGCCCTATCCGGAGACCACGGGCTACATCATCCCCACCTGGCTCGAGGCCGCCCGACGCTTGGAGCGGCCGGAACTGCGCGAACGCGCCCGGCGTGCCGGGGAATGGCTGCTGGGCATCCAGCGTGCGGACGGTGGCTGGCAGGGCGGCCGTGTGGACCAGGACCGGCCTTCGGTCGTCTTCAACACCGCGCAGATCGTGCGCGGGATGCTCGCCCTCCACGCGGACGGGGGGGAGGACCGCTTCGCAGCAGCGGCGGTACGCGCAGGCGTGTGGGTCCTGTCGGTGCAGGAGGCGGATGGGGCTTGGCGCACCCATAATTTCCTCGGCGCCGGCCGGGTGTATGACACCTACGTGGACGCCCCCCTGCTGGCCTTGTGGAAGCATACCGGCGACATGCGTTTCCGCACTGCTGCGGAGCGCAACCTGGCCTGGGTGCTCGGGCGCCAGCAGGCGAACGGCTGGTTCGCCGACGCGGACAATACCCTGCGCCACAATGACCGGCCGATCACCCACACCATCGCCTACACCATGGACGGGCTGATCGCCTGCGGTGAAGAGCTCCAGAACGAGCGGTGGATCGCCGCGGCCCGCCGACCGGCCGATGCCTTGCTGGCCATCTTCCTCCGCGATGGAAGGCTGAACGGGCGCTACGATGCGGCCTGGCGTGGCAGCGAGGCGGCGATCGTCACCGGATGCGCGCAAACGGCCATCGTATGGTCGCGGCTGCAGGCGGTCACGGGCGATGCCCGCTATGCCGAGGGCGTGCAGCGGATGGTGGCGTGGCTGGTGGGTGTCCAGGCGAAAAGCGCGCGGGGCCCGGCCGATGTGCATGGGGCCGTGCCGGGTTCGTACCCGGTCTGGGGGCGCTACGAGAAGTTCGCCTTCCCCAACTGGGCGACGAAGTACTTCGCCGATGCCTTGCTTTGCGGTGAGGGCCATTTCGCCCGCTAGACCCTTCATGTCCGTGTTCGACCCGATCACGCTGTTCCGCCGTTCCGTGGAGCGCTGGCCCGACCGGCCGGCCCTGTCGGTGGCGGGGGAACAGCTCACCTATGCGGAGCTCGACGCCCGTTCGGACCGGGTGGCCCGGGCGCTGGTGCGGGCGGGGGCGGAGGGGCAGCGGGTAGCCTTCACCGCGCGGCGCGATGGCCCTTGGGTGTACACCGCGATCCTGGGCATCCTCAAGGCCGGGGCGGCCGGCATCCCCCTGCTGCCCGAGGGTCCGAT
>JAFDZF010000008.1 GCA_018267055.1 Bacteroidota bacterium | reverse complement strand
GGTTCGTCGCTGCGAGCGTGATGGTGTACGTGGTGTCGTTCGTCAGGCTCGCGAGGTAGGTCGTGCTGCCCGGTTCCTCCAGGGTGCTGGTGCCACCGTTGCCGAGGTCCCAGGCATAGCTCACCCCATCGCCGAAGCTGCCATTGTCCAGCGTGACGAGCAGGGGGGCGCAGCCTTCCGTGGGCGAGGCGCTGAAGCCCACCGTCGGGCCTTCCCATACGGTGACGGAGCTGGTGGTGGTCCGGGTGCAGCCCATCCCCGTGGACGCGGTCAGCGTCACGGTGTAGGTGCCCACGGCCGCATAGGTATGCGTGGGCGAGGAGGCGGTGGAGGAGCCGCCGTCACCGAAGTCCCATTGCCAGCCCGTGGCTCCGCTGCTGCCATCGGTGAAGGGGAAGGGCGCGTTCGCGCAGGCGATCGGGTCGTGCGAGAAGGCCGCGGTGGGCAAGGGGTTCACCGTGGCCGTGGCCTGGGTGCTGTTGCTGCATCCATTGCCATCGGTGTAGCTGTAGGTGATCGGGAAGCTGCCGGCCCCGCTTACCGCGGGATCGAAGGTGCCCGCCACCGCATCGGTGACGCCCGTGCCGCTCCAGGTGCCGCCCGCCGGTGTGGCGGTCAACGCCTGCGGCCCGCCGTCGAGGCAGATGATCGTGCTGCTGGTGATCGCCAGCACCGGCAGGGGATGCACGGTGATCGCCACCTGGTCCTGCGTGATGCAGCTGCCGGTGCCCACGCTGTAAGTGGCCGTGAAGGTCCCGCTGCTGCCCGGGTCGAACATGCCGCCGGGGCTCGTGGACGGTCCGCTCCAGGTGCCGCCTGCCGGTCCGCCGTTCAGCTGCAGCGCGCCGCTGTTGATGCAGATCGCGGTGTCGTTCCCGGCCGTGGCGGGGTTCGTGATGGGCACCACGGTCACCGTGAGGCCGTCGCTGCTGGAACAGCCGTGGGCATCGGTGTAGGCGTACGTCAGGGCGAACACGCCCGTGCCGGCCGGGGTGAAAGAGCCGCCCGGCGTGACGATCGGTCCGCTCCAGGTACCGCCCGCCGGCGAGCCGGTGAGCGTTTGCGGGAAAGGCTGGTCACAGAACGTGGGGTCGGTGCCGGCATCCACCACCGGCAATGGGTCCACGGTCATCACGCGTTGGTCCGACACCATGCAGCCGTTGACGTCCACATAGGTATAGGTGAGCGTATGCGGACCGAGGCCCGCGGCCACGGGGTCGAAGATGCCGCTGGCGACGCCCGCGCCGTTCCACGTGCCGCCTGCGGGCAGGCCGCCCAGGGTGAACGGGGTCGCGTCGACGCACACGCCCGCATCAGCACCGGCGTTCACCGCCGTGGCGGGCACCACGGTGATGGCCGCCTGGTCGCTGCTGGCGCAACTGCCCGTGCCCGTGGTGTAGGTCACCGTGAAGGTGCCGTTCGTGCTGGGGGTGAAGAGCCCGCCGGTGGAGAGGGGCCCGCTCCAGGTCCCGCCGGCCGGAGCGCCCGCCAGTTGGAGCGGCCCGCTGTTCTGGCAGATCAGCGTGTCGTTGCCCGCATCGGCCGGTGGCGGTGGCGGATCCACGGTGATCGTCACCTGGTCCGTGTTCGGGCAGTTCTGCGCGCTGGTCACCGTGTAGGTCAGCGTGAAGGTGCCCGGGCCCGCGGGTGTGAAGACGCCACCGGCGGTGACGTTCGGCCCGCTCCAGGTCCCGCCCGGCGTTCCGGGGGACAGCGGCTCGGCGATGGGCTGTGCGCAGAACGTGCGATCGGGTCCTGCGTTCACGGCCGGCAATGGGTTCACCGTCACCGTGGTGGTGGCCGTTCCCGGGCAGCCGCCGAGGTCACCGGTCACGCTGACCGTCGTGGTCCCGGTGGGGGTGATCGTCAGCGAGGCGCCCGTTCCGGCGGCACCGCCGCCCACCGTCCATTGGTAATTGCCCGCGCCGTTGGCGGTGAGCGTCACCGATGCGCCGGCGCAGATGGACGGGCTCGCGGGGAGGATGCTCACCACCGGGGAGGACGTCACCGTCACCTGCACTTGCGCGGAGGGACCGGAGCAGCCACCGCTGCTCGCCGATACGGTGTAGGTGCCCTGGCCGGCGGCCGTGATGTTCGGGATGCTCGGGTCCTGGAGGAAGGAGTCGAATCCGTTCGGGCCCGTCCAGTGGAAGGTGGCGCCGGGGATGTTCGCGGCCGTGAGGTTGAGCGTCTGCCCGGCGCAGAGGGTGATCGGCCCGTTCACCGTCGGTGCCGGCGGCAGGGTGGTCACGGCGAGCGGGGTGCTCGCGCTGCCGGGGCCGCAGGCGCTGTTGGCCGTGGCCGTGATGGTGAAGTTGCCCGCGGTGCCGTAGGTGATGGCGCCCAGGTTCGCCGTGCTGGCCGATGCCGGCGTGCCGCCCGGCAGGCTCCAGCTGTAGTTCGTGATGGGAGAGCCGCAGGCGGTGAAGGTGGCCGAGGGCGTCACCGCCTGTCCGGCGCAGATACCGCTGACGGGGCCCATCGTCACCTGCGGGGGAGCGCCCACGGTCACGGGCTGCGTCGCCTGGAACGTGCCGCAGGAGTTGATCGCCTGCAGGGTGACGGTGTAGCTGCCCGCCCCCGTGAAGGTGAACTGCGGCTCTAGGCTGCCGGCGCTGGTGCCACCGGTGAACGCGGCATTGCCGCTGCTGGCGCAGACCCCGCTGTTGAAGACGGCCGACCATTGGTAGCGGGTGCGGCAGCTGTTGGGGCTGGTGCTCGTATTGTCCGTGGTGCTCACCAGCGGCGTGCAGCCGGTGGCGGGCGACAGCGTGAAGGACGGCTGCGGCGGGGCCTCCACGCAGATCGTGCGGCTGAGGGTGTTCTGCCCGCAGGCATTGCCCGTGAGGTCCGAGATGGTGTAGGTGCCCGGGGCGGTGAACTGCACGTTCAGCGTCGGGGTGCCGTTCGTCCATGTGGCGGGCAGGGCCGGCGTGGCCCCCGTGTTCCCGAGCGCGCCCGCCAGCAGGGTGTACGTGCCGGGCGAGATGCTCCATACGCGCTTGGGGTCGGTGCAGGTGGGCGCCTGCTGGCCGATGCTCTGGTCCGTGAACGTCACCGACGTGTTCAGGCATACCGTGTCGTTGGGCACCACGGTGAACACCGCCTGCGGCGATTCGGACACCCGGATCTGGTCCAGCTGGCCCGTCCGTGTGTCGCAGGGGTTCTGGATGCGCCAGGCCGCGGAGAACTCGCCCCCGTGGCCGCAGGACGACAGGGCGTACGTGTGCTGGATGACCGCCGGCGGCGGATGCGGCACGTTGGAGGTCTGGCCGTCACCGAAGTCGATGATATAGCTGGTGCCGGGCGGGTTGGTGCCGATGTTGTTCCACTGGAAATCGATGGTCTGCCCCGTGCAGATGGAGGTGCCGGTGACCACGCTCAGGCCCCCGAGCGGCACGCCGCCGATGAAGACATAGAACTGCGTGGTGCGCGTGCAGCCGTTCGGCTGGGTGATGGTGTAGGTGCCCTGCGTCAGGCCGAGGCTGTACGTCTGCGTGGCGCTCCAGCCCGCGTTGGGGAAGGTGCTCGTGTTGCCATTGCCCCAGTTGATGACGTACGTGGAGCCCGGCGTGGCCGTGCTGGCATCGGTGAAGTCGAAGGCGAAGGAGGTGAACCCCTGCTGGCAGAGCGAGAAGGCGGGCAGGCCGTTGTAGGTGGTGCTTTGCTCGGCGTTCGGGCTGGTGAGCAGGATCGTCGGGTTCGGGCTCACGCTCACCGTCACCTGGTCGGTCACGGGCGGCGTGCCGGGGTTGGCATCGTTGACCGTGAGGGTGTAGGTGGTGTTGGCCGTGGCCGTGCATACCGGGTTGGCCACGTTGGTGGCGCTCAGGCCCGTGGCCGGGGTCCAGCTGTAGGTGTAGGGCGGCGTGCCGCCGGTGGCCGTGGGCGAGCCGCCCAGCGTGATGGGCCCGCCGGCGCAGATGCCGACGTCCGTGCCGGCGTTCACCGTCTGGGCGTCGGCGGTGCGGGGCGGGAAAAGGGACAGGAGGACCGCGCCTAGCGGCGCAATGAAGCGGTGGAAGCCCAAGCAGGCTGCGGGTTGGATCGAGCGAAAGTAGCGGGTGCGTGCTACGGGGACCACCGTATGCATCGCGGGTTCTTCCAAGAGCGGTCCGTTGATATCGGGGCCTGGGCCTGCGCCGGTTCAGCGGCGGGCACGCCGCCGGCGCTCCGTGATGATCAGTCCCAGCTCCCGGCCCGTCTGGCCGCGGGCGCTGGTGTTCTCGTTCGCGCGGCGGATCAGGTAGGGGAGCACCTCGCGCACGGGGCCGTAAGGCACGTACTTCGCCACGCGGTAGCCCGCGGCGGCCAGGTTGAAGCTGATGTTGTCGCTCATGCCGAGCAGCTGCGCGAAGTGGATGCGTTCGTCGTCGTGCGCCAGGCCGTGCTCGGCCATCAGGCGGGCGAGCAGGAGCGTGCTGGCCTCGTTGTGCGTGCCGGCCACGAGGGCGATGCGGTCCAGGTGGTCCATGCAGAAGCGCAGGGCTTCGTCGTAGTGGGCGTCGCTGGCGGCCTTGTCGGGCTGGATGGGGTCGGGGTAGCCCTGCGCCGCGGCGCGCGCGCGCTCCTTCTCCATGTAGGCCCCGCGGACCAGCTTCACGCCCAGGTGGTAGCCGTTCGCGGCGGCATGCGCCTCGCACGCCTTCAGGAAGGCCAGCCGGTCGTGCCGGTAGAGCTGCACGGTGTTGAACACGATGGCACGCGTGCGGTTGAAGCGCATCATCATGTCCTCCACCAGCGCATCGATCGCGGGCTGGATCCAGCTTTCCTCCGCGTCCACCAGCACGGGCACGCCGGCATCATGCGCGGCCTGGCAGATGCGCAGCATGCGGGCCTTCGCGTGCGCCCATTCCTGCTGCTCTTCCGCGCTGAGGGCGGTGCCGTCGGAGACCTTCCGCATCACCTCCATCCGCGCGACCCCCGTGGGCTTGAACACGGCGAAGGGGATCTCCGGGCGGCCCTTGCCGGCGGCGATGGTGCGCAGGGTCTCTTCGGTGGTGGCGTCCAGCGAGGCCTCATCGTCCTGGCCCTCCACGCTGTAGTCGAGGATGGTGCCCACGCCGCTCTTCGCCAGGCGGGCAGCGGTGCGCAGGCTCTCCTCGATCGTCTCCCCGCCGCAGAACTGCTTGAAGATGGTGGCCTTGATCGCACCCTTCACCGGCAGGTGCAGGGCCAGCGCCACCTTGCTCAGGGTGCTGCCCACCTTGGTGAGGACCGGCGTGCCGATGATGCGGAACAACTGATAGGCCTGCCACAGCTCCCGGTCGCTCTTGGCCGCGAAGGCCGTGCGTGTGTCGCTCAGGTCGGGCAGCCGCAGGGTGCGCGGCGCCGGATCGGCGGTCGTGGGCATGAGGTGCGCTGAAGGGGTTGTTCGTTCCTTTGGACGCCTCGTCCGCCCCGGCCTTCGGAAAGGCCGCTCGGAGGGCGGGCAAAAGTAGCAATGGCCCCTTCGCGCCTGATGGTGGACGAACTGATGGCCGGGACGCACCCGGTGATGCTGGGCCCCCACGCCTTGCGTGCGCTGGAGCGCTGGCTCGTCCGCGATGCGCGGAACGCCCGCTGCTTCGTCCTAGGTGACGAGAACACCCTCGTGCAGTGCCTGCCCGAGCTCCTGGCCCACGTGCCTTCCCTGCGCGAGGCGGAGACCATCCAGGTGCGCAGCGGCGAGCGCACCAAGGACCTCGATGTCTGCCGCGCGCTCTGGGCCCACCTCAGCGAGCGCGGCGCCGACCGCGGTGCGGTGCTGGTCGCGCTCGGCGGCGGGGTCATCACCGACCTCGGCGGCTTCGTGGCGGCCACCTACAAGCGCGGCATCCGCTGCGTGAACGTGCCCACCACCCTGATGGGCATGGTGGACGCGGCCATCGGCGGCAAGACGGCCATCGACCTGGGCGGCATCAAGAACCTGGTGGGGGTGTTCGCCGACCCGGCCGGCGTCCACGTGCATCCGCCGTTCCTCCGCTCGCTGGGCAAGCGCGAGCTGCTCAGCGGCGTGGCGGAGATGATCAAGCACGGCCTGGTCCGCGACGCCGCGCACTGGAACGAGCTGCGCCGCGCCCCGCTGCACGACCTTGAGGCCCTCACCCCGCTCATCGTGCGCTCGGCCGCCATCAAGGCCGAAGTGGTCACCGAGGACCCCCGCGAGCAGGGCCCGCGCAAGCTGCTCAACTTCGGCCATACCATCGGCCACGCGCTCGAGGCCCTGGCGCTGGAGAGCGCGCAGCGGTCGCTGCTGCACGGGGAGGCCGTCGCCATCGGCATGATCGCCGAGACCTGGCTCAGCTGGCGCCTGGGGCTGCTCGACCGCGACCGCATGAACGCCGTGCAGGAGCACCTCCTCGGCCTGTTCCCCGCCTACACCATGCAGCCCGCCGACCACCACCGCGTGATCGAGCTGATGCGCCACGACAAGAAGAACGTGGCCGACGGCTTCCGCTTCACCCTGCTCACGGGCATCGGCTCCGCGCAGGTGGACGTGCCGGTGACCGCCGCACAGACCGCCGAGGCCCTCGACCATTACCGCCTGCTCATCCGCGATGCGCAACAGCATCACCATCCGCAGGCCTGAGGCGCCCGTCGATACCGCCGTCGACCTCCCGCGCAGCAAGAGCGTGGCCAACCGCGCGCTCATCCTCGCTTCGCTCGCGGGCGACCTGGCCTGTGTGATGGACCCCGGCGACGCCGACGACACGCGGATCCTGCTCCAGCTGCTGCGGGAACGCCCGCGCACGATGCATTGCGGCCTGGGCGGCACCACCTTCCGCTTCCTGCTCGCCTGGGCCGCGGTGCAGGAAGGGGAGGAGCATGCGATCACCGGGGAGGCGCGGCTGCTCGAGCGCCCGCACGATCCCCTGGTCGACGGGCTGCGGCGGCTGGGGGCCGACATCGAACGGACCGGTGCCGGCTTCCGGGTGCGTGGGCGGCGGATGGCCGGTGGCACGCTCACGCTCGATGCGCCGGCGAGCAGCCAGTTCGTGAGCGCGCTGATGCTCATCGGGCCGTGCCTGGAGCAGGGGCTGCACCTTCAATGGACCGGCCGCCAGCTTTCCCGGCCCTACGTGGAGATGACGGCCCGCGCGATGCGCCATTTCGGGGCCTCGGTGGAGCTGGCGGGGGCGTCCATCCGGATCGGCAAGGGCGGCTACCGGGCCGCTCCCCTGGTGGTGCCGCGCGACTGGAGCGCAGCGGCCTTCTGGCTCGAGTGCCAGGCCTTGCTCCCGGCGGCCCGCATCGTGTTCCCCGGGCTGGCGCGCGATGGCTGGCAGGGCGATGAGGCCGCGATCGACCATTGGGCTTCCCTCACCGCCACGGACGATCCGCACCCGGTGCTCGACCTCACGGCGACGCCCGACCTCTTCCAGCCGCTGGCCTTCACCTGCGCGGCCCTGGGCAGGAACTGCACCTTCACCGGGCTCGACAACCTGCCGCTGAAGGAGACCGATCGCCTGGCGGCCGTGGCCGATGCCTTGCGGACGCTGGGTTGTGGAACGCGTCGGGAGGCGGGCACGTTCACCGTGGACGGCCGCATCACGAACGCCGCCCCGCCGCCGTTCGACCCGCAGGGCGACCACCGCATGGCGATGGCGCTGGCCCCCTTGGCGGCGATCTGCGAGGCCATCACGGTCCTCGATCCGGAGGTGGTGCGCAAATCCTATCCCGGCTTCTGGGACGACCTGCGGCGGGCGGGGTTCCGCTTGCGGGAAGGCGACGGGGAATAGCGCCTGTTCGCATGGGATCGGCGGCCCCTCCCGATATTCGTCCCCATCGTCAACGCACCCCCATGGCCTTTCCCTCCGACCTCGAGATCGCGCAGAAGGCGCAGATGAAGCCCATCGCCCGCATCGGCGAAAAGCTGGGCATCGACCCCGATACGCTCGAGCTCTATGGGCGCTCCAAGGCCAAGCTGCCGCTGGACCTCATCGACGAGAAGAAGGTGGCGAAGAGCAAGCTCATCCTCGTCACCGCATTGTCGCCCACGCCCGCGGGCGAAGGCAAGACCACCACGAGCATCGGCCTGTGCGAGGGCCTCAACAAGGTGGGGAAGAAGGCGATGGTGGTGCTGCGCGAGCCTTCGCTGGGGCCGGTCTTCGGCGTGAAGGGCGGCGCGGCCGGGGGCGGCTATGCGCAGGTGGTGCCGATGGAGGACATCAACCTGCACTTCACCGGCGATTTCGCCGCGATCGAGAAGGCCAACAACCTGCTCGCCGCACTGATCGACAACAACCTCCAGAGCAAGACGAAGAACCTCGGCATCGACCCGCGCACCATCGCCTGGAAACGCGTGATCGACATGAACGACCGCGCGCTGCGCAGCATCGTGATCGGCCTCGGGGGAACGGGCAATGGCATGCCGCGCGAGGACGGCTTCAACATCACCGCGGCCAGTGAGGTGATGGCCATCGTGTGCCTAGCCACCGGCTATGAGGACCTCAAGACGCGCCTGGGCAACATCTTCGTGGGCAACAGCCGGGCGGAAGGCCGCAAGTATGTGTATGCCCGCGACCTCCATGCCCAGGGCGCGATGGCGCTGCTGCTGAAGGACGCGATCAAGCCCAACCTGGTGCAGACGCTCGAGGGCAACCCCGCCATCATCCACGGCGGACCCTTCGCCAACATCGCACAGGGTGTGAACAGCGTGCTGGCGACGAAGATGGGCCTGAGCCTCGCGGACTACGTGGTCACCGAGGCGGGCTTCGGGGCCGACCTCGGGGCGGAGAAGTTCTTCGACATCAAGTGCCGCGCGGCCGGCCTCGCCCCCAGCGCCGCGGTGATCGTGGCCACGGTGCGCGCCCTGCGCTACCACGGTGGCGCCGACATCAAGGAGGTGAACACCCCCTCGACGGAGCGCGTGAAGGCCGGCCTGGCCAACCTGGGCCGCCACATCGAGAACGTGGGCAAGTTCGGCGTGAAGGCCGTGGTGGCCATCAACCATTTCCCCACCGACACGCCGGAGGAGATCGACCTGGTGAAGGCCTATTGCCGCGAGCGGGGCGCCGAGGCCGTGCTGGCCCAAGGCTTCGCCAGGGGCGGCGAGGGCATGCAGGAGCTCGCGGACGCGGTGGTGCGCGTGGCCGACAGCGGCGCGAGCGCCTTCAAGCCGCTCTATGGCCTCGACCTCTCCATCGAGGAGAAGATCGAGACCATCGCGAAGGAGATCTACCGCGCGGACCGCGTGACCTACAGCAGCGACGCGCAGACGGCGCTCAAGCGCATCAACAACCTGGGCCTCTCCAAGCTGCCGGTCTGCATCGCGAAGACGCAGTACAGCTTCAGCGACGACCCATCGCTGCGTGCGGCGCCGGAAGGGTTCAAGATCACCGTGAGCGACATCGAGATCGCCGCGGGGGCCGGCTTCGTGGTGCCGCTGCTCGGCAAGATCATGCGCATGCCGGGCCTGCCGGAAACGCCCGCCAGCGAGCACATGGACATCGACGCGGCCGGCGTGATCAGCGGGCTGAGCTGAGCGCGGACGATCCGCGGGCCGCTCAGCGGACCAGTTGCACGTGGCCCTTGTCGCGGCGGCGTTGGACCGCTCCGCCGTCCCACCACGAATAGGTCAGCGTGTAGGTGAAGGTGCCTCCCGGCCGCCCGTTCATGGCGCCGTCCCACGCGTAGGCGGGATCCTGGGTGCGCAGCAGTTCGTGCCCCCAGCGGTCGAACACAGCCAGCTCATAGTCGAGCAGGTCACAGGTGTAAGCGGGGCCCCAGGCATCGTTGATCCGGTCACCGTCCGGGGTGAAGGCGTTCGGCAGGAAGAGCGGGCAGGTGCAATCGCGGAAGGCGACGCGCACCGTATCGCTGCCCATGCACCCGCGGTCGTCCGCCAGCACCACCCAGTGCAGGCCTTCCGCCAGTGCCGTGTACACGCTGTCCGTCCCGCCATCGCTCCACAGCACGCTGGCGCCATTGGGCCGCACGCGGAGCACCAGGCTGTCGTCCAGGCAGAGGCTCCGGTCGGGGCCCAGGTCCACGTGCAGGTCGTGGAAGAGGACGTGCGCCGTATCGGCCAGGGTGGTGCATGGCAGCTGCACCTGCAGCCAGTACGTTCCGGTCGTGCCCACGTCCAGCGTCGGCGTGGTGGCGCCCGTGCTCCACAGGTAGGTGGCGCCCACCGGGGGCGCGGGCCAGCTCGGAGCCAAGGTCACGGTGCCGCCGTTGCAAACGGTGGTGTCGCGCAGGCCGATCGGGTCGTAGGAGATGGTGGGGAACGCACCGTCCCAGTTGTTCGGCAGGCCGAGCGCGCACAGGACGCCCAGGTCCACCGCGTTCAATGTCACCCCGCAGGCCGTGCCCAGCACTTCAGGCTGGTCGATCCGCCCCAGGAAGGGCGTCCGGCTGCACGCGATGTGGATGCGGCCGTCGGAAGCGCGCTGCAGGGTGCCCAGGTCGACCTCGGCACCGGTGGAAAGCACGATCGTCTCGGACAGTTCCGGGGATGCCGTGTTCATGTCGTACTGCCAGATGCGGTGTACAGGCGCCGTTGCGACCCCTCCGTTGTCGGTGGTGTACAGGCGCTGGCCGCTGGCGCTGAAGCACACGCCGTAACCATAATGGTTGGCGGGTGGGGCGGCATGCGTATCGCTGAACCCATCGGTGAACTGCCCGGTGCTGTTGTCGAACCACACCAGGTCCACGCACGCCTCCACTCCTGCGCCGGCGGGGGCGTACCGCCCCCACGTCGCTGCCAGCGCATTGCCCGCGGCATTGAACTGCATGCAGCCGATCGCCCCGAAGCCGCTCATGGGGGTGCCGCTGTCCATCACGCGGCCGGCCGTGCTCACCACGGGCGTGCCGATGCCCGCGCAGGTCACCGGATAAGCATAGTACGCGGCAGTGTTCCACGTGTGCACCACCACCCAAGTGTCATGGCCGTTCGCGTGGCGCGTCGCGGTCAGCTTCTCGGTGACCATCGGCACCAGGGGGACGTTCTTCAGCGCCACGTCGCCGCGCCCGTTGTTCAGGCCCATGTCCACGATGCTGTACGACAGGCCGGAGTAGGGTTGGCCGCCTTCGCCCATCAGCGCGGGGGTGGTGAAGAGGTAGTAGCGCATCGTATCGCCCGGGTCGGGCACCGCCAGCACGCTTTGGCTGCTGCTGCTCTGGCCTTGCAGGCCGAAGCCGTTCGGCATCTGGGCGTGGGTGCGGTCCCATACGTCCACGCCGTTCGTATAGAAGAGCAAGGCGCCGCCGGCGTCGCTGAGCGAGGCCACGCCTTCCGCGGTGCTCATCGCCCCATTGGCCAGCACGGTGGGCGTGGCGGTCCCCATGTCCACCGCCGAGAATTGCCCGAAGTACCAGTTGTCGTACTGCGGCTGTGCCGCCGCTGCGATGCCGGTGAGCATCGCCATCGTCATGATCGTCGTCCGCATCGCACGCATCGTTCTTCGCTGATGCGACAAGGACGGGGCGGACCGCGTACGTGCTGCCTCGTGGCGGCGCGTGCACCGGGTCGGGCGAGGAGCGGTGGCCCGCGACCAGGGAACGCGTCGGCCTAGGCGGGTATGACGGCCTTCCTGCGCGCGGGCCGGCCCAGCCAGGTGGAAAGCACGAACAGGGGCAGGAGCCACGACACCCGCCCGAGGTAGCGGTCCTCCACCACGCTGAGCGTGGCGCATACGGCGCAGGCGATGATCACCGCGCCGATGGCGAAGAGCAGCCAGGGCCGTACCGGCATCCCGGAGGCCGTCCGGGGCGCGCGGACGATCATCACCACGGCCGCGATCGCCGAGCCCCAGAGCAGGAGATCGTACAGCGCGTCGGGGACGGTCATGTCCAGCTCGCCGCGGCCGCCGTTCTGCAAGGAGCTGCGGTAGGCGTCGAGGCCTTCGGGTATCGTTCCGGCGATCATGACGTAGGGCGGGCTTTCCGGCCGCCGGGGACCGGTGTCCACCAGGCCGGTGCAGATGCCGGGCTTCGCCAGGAGCTCCGCCGTGGACCGCACGCCCGCGCCCGCGAACCGGAGGAGGTACTTCGGCTCGGAAAGCACGTCGTGCACGATGCGGTCGTAGGCCGGCCGCGTGGCCGCCCAGCCGCCCTGCTTGTACAGCGGGCTCCGGTGGATGTCCCACAGGAAGGCGGTGCTGTTCGCTGGGAGCGAATCCTTGTATGCGCACAAGGCATAGGTGCCGTCGGTGCAATGTTCATCGAGCCATGGCCGCAGGATCCCGGTGTCCAGCAGCCGCCCCAGCAGGAAGACGTGCCCGCCCTGCGAGAGGTAGGAACGGCCGTCCACCGCCCGGTTGGCGATCCCCAACCCGAACCAGGCCAGCGTGGTGAAGACCGCGAGCCGCAGCCAGCGCAGGGCGCCATGCCGGAACGTGCGGCGCATCAGCAGGAGGAACAGGCCGCCGCAAAGCGGCACGATGAGCAGGTGCGACAGGTGCACCCAGCAGGCGAGCAGCAGCACCAGCAGGTCGAACAGCTGGACCCATCCCACCTTCGGCGCCGAGAGCAGGAGCACTACGGCCAGGATGCCGATGGGCGTGAAGATGTCCGGCATGAGCTGCCCGGCATAGTACCCCGCACTGGAAGCGGCGGCCAGCACCACGAACACGATCGCCGCTGCGCGATGCACCCGTTCCCGCGCGACGAACAGCCGCACCGTCCGGAACACATAGAGCGCGCAGCACAGGGCCTGCGCCGCCACCATGCCCCAGAACGAATGGCCGCCACCGCTCGCCACGCGGAGGAAGACGCCGTACCAATAGGGCCGGTCCACGGGCACATAACCCTGGAACGCGCTGCGCAGGTAGGTGCCGGTGTCCGGGTACACGAAGGGGAACCCGTTCACGAGCGCGGGCACGAGCAGCAGCAATGCACCGGCCAGGATGAGGCCGATGTCCTTCACGCGTTCGTGCCGCAGGGTGATCATGGTGCTGATGGTCCGGGTCCGGGCCGTCGCGAACGTAGCCGTTCGCGCTGTTCCGGCATGCCCCGATCGTCGCGGGAGGAGCGGGCCTTCCATGCGGCTCGCCCATGATCCCACCCTCCATCACCTATTCCTGGCCTTTGCCAGTGGGGCGCGGGTCCTTTGTGGCGTGTTCCGCCGAACGTACGGCGGGACGGACACCAAAGCATCATCGCCATGAAGCCGAACGCGACCTTCCTGGCCTGCTTCCTTGCCCTGGGGCAGGTCCCGATCCACGCCCAAACGACCCTGCCCTATGCCACGGGCTTCGATGATCCCGCGGGGCAGGAGGGCTGGCACCTGATCCGCAAGGGTGTGGCCTCCACGGGGGCCTGGAGCTATGAGGCGGGCGGTGCGCCTTCCGCGCCGAACTTCCTGTGGCACGATCACGTGCTGAACGACGTGGCCACGGATACCACGTGCGACTGGTTCGTGTCGCCCGCCTTCGATTTCATCGAGGGCGCCTGGATCTCCAGTTTGAAGATCGCTGTGAACTCGATCAGCGGGGTCATCACGCCTGCTGATGGGCTCGCGGTGTACCTGCTGGTCGGCTCCGATGATCCCGCGCAGGCCTCCGCGGTGGTGCTGCTCTGCGACCTCACCCCGCTCGTGGACGGCACGCCGGGTTGGGTCGAGGGCCCGCATCCGATGATCCTGCCCCGCGCGGGTGCATGCCACCTCGCCATCAAGTACCAGGCGACCACCAACCCGTTCACCGTGAGCATCGATGACATCGCGGTGCAAGCGCCGGTGACCGGCGTCCATGGCCTGCCGCCCGCCGATCCGGACGTGCAGCTGTATCCCAACCCGTCCAAGGGCACCATCGCCCTCAGCGCGCGGACGCCCTCCGGCCCGCTCCGGCTGCGCCTGTTCGATGCGCGTGGTGCGGTGGTGATGGACCGCCTCGTGTCCGCGAACGAGCCGGTGCAGCTGGCCTTCGGCGCCGGCCTGTACGGCTATGCGATCACCGACGGCGGCGACCGGGCATTGCGGAAAGGCACCCTCGTGCTGGAGCGCTGACCCCCGGGCAACATTCCGGGGCCGGGCCTTGTCTGACGGGCACGGAGCGGCGCCGTGCCCGTGCGCGGCGCCCATCACCAAAACCCCCATCGCCATGCGCCCATTGTTCCTCTTCCCACTTATCCTGACCATCGCTGCCGCGCACGGGCAGCTACCGCTCCCCTACACGACGGGTTTCGACAACGCTTCGCAGCAGCAAGGCTGGCAGTTCTTCCGTGAAGGCTTCGAAGGCCCCTACGAATGGGGCTTCTCGAACGGCAATGCCCATTCCGCTCCCACCTGCCTCTGGCACGATTACAACGTGGGCGGTGGCGGCAGCGAGCCGTTGGCGGACTGGGCGGTGTCGCCGGCACTGGACCTCTCCGCCGGTGCCACGCTCGATCTGTGGGCCAACGTCTATTCCATCATGGGCATGGCGACCGAGAACGACCGCGTGGCCGTGTACCTCTTGGTGGGGTCGGCCGATCCATCCATCGCCACGCTCACCGAGCTGGACGACTTCACGGACCGGGTGACGAACACCGACACGTGGGAGGCCCTTCCCACCATCGCTATCCCGCCCACGGCGGGCACGTGCCACATCGGGTTGTATTACCGGTCCACCACCAACTGGTTCACGCCGGGCATCGATGACCTGAGCGTCACCAACAGTGGCACGGGCATCCGCCAAGCCTTGACCGAGGCCGACATCCGGCTGTACCCCAACCCGGTGGCGGATGTGCTCACCATCGACGTGCGCGATGCCCGCTATGCCGGCGAGACCCTGCTGTTGCAGGTGATGGATGCGCGTGGTGCCTTGGTCCTCCAGCGGCCGTTCGCCGCCCGGGCGACCGTGCGGGCATCGCTCGGCAATGGCCGGTACAGCTACCGCATCGCGGATGTCCGGGGCACCATCCTCAAGCGTGGCGACCTCCTCGTCGGCCGATGAGCGGATCCTGGCCCCGCCGGGTCAGTGCTTCACATAGCGTTCCGTGAGCGCCGTGCCATCGGCTGTGCGCAGGGTGATGAGGAAGAGCCCCGGGGGCAGGTCGGCGGGCAGGGTGAGCGGCCCCGCTGCCCAGCGCGTCCGGTGCACCGGACGGCCCGTGGCATCCCGCACTTCCGCCATCGTGGGGTGGAACGCAGGGGGGAGGTCCAGCCAGAGCGTGCCTTCGCCGGGGTTGGGCTGGATGCCGAAGCCTCGCTCCGGGGCATGGTCGGCCACGCCGGCGGTGAACGCGCAGAGGAGCGTGTCGCCGGTGAAGTGGTAGGTGGGTAGCTCCAGCGCGTTCGCCTGCGGCGCCAGGGCGGTGACCACAGCGGTGAAGTCGCCGGTGGAGGTGGTGTCCTGCATCACCGTGGGCGTCACCGCCACCGCATTGCACGGGTTGCTGCCCGTGTTGGTGATGCGGGTGAGGTAGATGTCGTTCGCCGGGAACTCCCGTACGCCGGAGAGCAATCCGCTGGCGTTGTCCAGGCGGGTGTACTGGTAGAGATCGATGGGCTGTTGCGTGGTCGGGTCCCCATAGAGGGTGGCGTTCAGCAGGGAGCCCTGTGTGGCGATGCGCATGCCGATGCCCTGCGGCTGGAAGCCCGGGCTGAACGAGGCCGAGGTGCCCTGGACCATCAACACGCCGGTGGAGGCGTCGTAGTCCACGCCGTAGGGCTCATCGAACTGGGTGCCGCCATAGGTGAAGACCTCGTGCGACGTGCCGGAGGTGTCGATGTGCGCCACGTAGAAGTCCTGGCCGCCGGCGCCTTTCACATCGGTATGCCCCACCAGCAGCACATCGCTCACCGAGGTGGGCCGGATGAACTGGAAGGAGGAGCGCTCCACCGGGCTTACCGCCGGGTAGTTGTAGTACTTGCCCCACTTCATCGTGCCGGTGGGGCCCAGCTTGAGGGCCAGCGGCAGCGAGAGCTCGAAGCCGAAGGTGACCGAGCCGCTCAGCAGGATGTCGCCGCCGCTCAGCTCGCGGATGCACGCGATCCCTTCGCTGAACGGGATGTCGTACTGCTTCGCCCACAGGAGGGTGCCCGCGGTGTCGGTCTTCATCACGCAGGTGTGGAATTCGGAGCCGTCGAGGACCTGCCCCGCGATCAGCAGGCGGCCGTCCAGCGTGGCGGTGATGGCGTTGGCGTACAGCTCCTGGCCCGGCAGGATGTAGTTGATCTGCCGGAAGGAGCCGAGGGCCGTGTCCACCTTGATCACGAAAGCGGTGAAGGTGTGGGCCTCGGCGGTGTCGATGCCGCGGGTATGGCCGGCGAGGTAGTAGGCCCCGCCGATCTGCACCACTTCTTTGCAGATATCATGGTAGTCCGGCCCGCCGATCACCAGGTCGTGCAGCACCGCGCCGTCGCCATCGACCACCTGCAGGAGCATGTCGGCCCCGTTGACCGGGTCGATGGTGGCGTTGGTGACGATGAGCCCCCGGCCGGTGCTCTGCTTGATCTGCGATACCTGTGCCATGCCGTCGATGGAGAACGGCTCGGCGTCCACCACCTTCTCGAAATGGGTCTGGGCCCTGAGCGGTCCTGCGGCGAGCAGCGTCATGGCCAGGGCGATGGAAGGAAGGGGAGAGGGTCGATGTGGTCCCATGGGAATGGAGGTTGTGTCCGTTCCTATGGGACGCTCCGACGGCCCGTCTTGATCGCGGTCGGGTGACGGAGCGTTGGGCCATGGACGGCCGGTGACCGCTGCCTAGTGCGCGCCGGTGACGAAGTACATCGCCGCCTCGCCCTGGCCTTTCACGGGGATGCGGCCGCGCGGCTCGCACCGGAACCGGTCGCGGATGAGGCGGTAGGTGGCCTCGCTGCAGTTGATGCGGCCGGCCTCGCTGTTGCTCTCCATGCGGCTGGCCAGGTTCACCGTGCTGCCCCAGATGTCATAGGCGAATTTCTTCTCGCCCACCACGCCGGCCACGAGCGGGCCGCTGTGCAGGCCGATGCGGATGGGCCACGGATGCTTGCCTTCCTCGGCGCGCTCCGCGTTCAGGCGGTCCACCGCGTCCACCATGTCCAGCGCCATGCGCACGGCCGCTTCCGCATGGTCCGCGCGCGGGACCGGCACGCCGCTCGCGCACATGTAGGCGTCGCCGATGGTCTTGATCTTCTCCAGCCCGTAGGTGTCGGTGAGGCGGTCGAACGCGCGGAAGAACCGGTCCAGCTCGGTGACCACGCCGGTGGCCTCCATCCGTTCGCTGATGGTGGTGAACCCCTGGAAGTCGCTGAAGAGCACCGTGCACTCGTCGTAGTGGCGTGCCTCCGTGGTGCCGCGCTCCTTCAGCTCGGCGGCGGTGGTCTCCGGCAGGATGTTCAGCAGCAGCGATTCGCTGCGGTGCTTCTCATCGGCCAGTTCGCGCGTGCGCTCGCTCACCATCCGCTCCAGGCGCTCGCGGGCCAGGCGGGCCCGGCGGTCGCGCAGGCGCAGCGACCCGAACAGGAGCAGCAGGACCAGCGCCACGGCCGTGGTGCGGAAGCCCGTGGTGCGCCACAACGGCGGGGTGATCGAGAAGGCGAACGTCGCCGGACGGTCGTTCCACACGCCGCTGCCGTTGCGTGCCTGCACCTCGAAGACGTAGTCGCCCGGCCCCAGGCCGCTGTAGGTGATGCGGTCCTCCGCGGTGATGGGCGACCAGTCCGCATCATGCCCTTGCAGCCGGTAGCGGAAGCGCACCTTCTCCGGATCGGCGAGCGAGAGGCCGCTGAAGAAGAACGTGAAGTGGTCCTGGTCGTACGGCACCTTCAGCCCCACGGGCAGGCCGTCGGCGCCGAGGCTGTCGCACCACTTCGACCAGTCGGGGTGTGCGAAGAACAGGGTGATGTCCGCGATGCGCGTCCGCGGGGGCACGGGGTCCTCCAGCAGCCGGCGGGGATCGAAGCGCACGGCCCCGCGGGTGGTGCCGAACCAGAGGGCGCTGTCGCGGTCGAGCAGGCAGGCACCGGGCAGGGCCTCGATGCCGGGGAAGCCGTCGGCGGTGCCGTAGTGCGTGATGCCGATGACCTGTTCCTGCAGCACATCGAGTTCGAGCATGTCGAACCCGCGCGCCGTGCCCACCCATACGTTGTCGTAGGCGTCCAGCAGCACCTGCCGCACGCGGTCGCTCGAAAGGCCTTCGGCCGTGGTCCACCGGGCCGGGCCGCTCGGGGCGAGGCGCAGCAGGCCGCGCGTACGTGTGCCCGCCCAGATGTTGCCCTCATGGTCGCGTGCCAGCGCGGTGATGTCCTCCTCGCCCGCCGGGAACAGCCGTGTCCAGCTCGCGCTGCTGTTGGCCGCCGGTGCACGGAACAGGCCTTGCGCGGTGCCGATCAGCACCGAGTCGCCGTCCAGCGCCAGCGCCGCCACCGGCAAGGTGTCCTGGCCCACGCGCACCCCCTCGGCCCCGGGCATCCGGTCGAACAGGCCGCGGGGCGTGCCCACCCATACATGCCCATTGGGGAGGGCCAGCAAGGCGTCCACCTGCCGGCTTCGCGGCACCCGGTCGAAGGCCCAGCGTCCCGTGTGCATCGGCGCTTCGAACAGGCCGTCCGCGGTGCCCACCAGCAGGGTGCGCTCCCCGAAGGCGAGGCACCGCACTTCCCCGCTCAGGAGGCCTTCCGCGGGACCGGGTATCGACAGCCCGTTGGTGTCCAGCACCGCCAGTCCGCCGTCGGCGCAGCCCAGGAAGAGCCGTCCATCGGGAAGGCGGGCCACGGCGCTCACCATGTTCCCCGGCAGCCCGTCGCGCACGCCCCAGCGGATCGCCGCATCGCTGGTCCAGCGGGCCACGCCGCCGTTGCGCGTGCCGATCCACACCACGCCGCTGGCGTCGGCGAACACGCACTGCACCAGGTCGCTGCCCAACCCGTTGCGCACGGTGTACCGCTCCTCCGCGTGCCCGTGCCGGCGGAGCACGCCGCGGTCCGTCGCCGTCCACGTGCCGCTGCCCGGGGTGGACGCCTGCTGTTGCGGCCGTTCCCGCAGGCCCCAGGACGCCATGCCCGGCATGCGCACCGCGCCCACTTCGCGCGGGGGCGGTGCACCGGTGGTGTCCCACCGGGCGAAGGTGACGCCATCGAAGCGGCAAAGCCCGCCGTCCGTATCGAGCCAGAGGAAGCCGGCGCTGTCCTGCGCCAGGGTGGTCACGGTCGATCCCGGCAGCCCGTCCTCGATCCCGAACACCCGGAGGTCGCATTGTTGCGCGGCCAACCCCCGTGCCAGGACAAGACCCGCCAGGGTGGCCGCTGGGCGGAGGCGATGCATGATCGGAAAGGTAGCGGCGGCCAAGGGCTCCTGTGCAAAGAAAAAACCGGGATCCTGGTGAACGATCCGCGTGCCAACCCCTTTACCTTGTGGAGGTTCCGAACCAAATCCGCAGCATCATGAACATCACCTTCAATGAGCTCCGCACCATCAAGGACAGCCTGCCGGACGGGAGCATCCATCGCATCGCGAAGGAGCTCGACCTGAACGTCGAGACGGTGTGGAACTACTTCGGGGGCTACAGCCACCCCGAGGGCAAGCCCATGGGCGTCCATCTCGAAGGAGGTGCCGGTGGAGGGGTGGTGGCGCTGGACGATACACGCATCCTGGACATCGCCCGCCGGATCATCGGCGAACATCATCCGCACCGCGTCTAGTCCACGGCTGCAACGCCCTGCCTGCGCAGGGAAAGGAGAGGGGCCCGCGGGCCTCTTTCTTTTTGCTCAGCGCTCCACCACGCGGAACTCCACCCGGCGGTTCTTCGCGCGCGCCTCGTCGTTCGTGTTCGGCACGAGGGGGCGCGTCTCGCCGAAGCCCTTCCAGGTCATCCGCTCCTGCTCGATTTTCTTCTTGCGGAGGAAGTCCACCACGGCCTTCGCGCGGTCGTCGCTGAGCGTGAGGTTGGCGGCATCGCTGCCGACGTCGTCGGTGTGCCCCTCGATCTCGATGCGCATCAGGGGATAGTCCGTGAGGAGGTCGGCCAGCTTGTTCAGCTCTCCTTCGCTCTCGGGGGTGAGCGTGGCCTTGCCGGACGCGAAGCCGATGTTGTCCAGGCGGATGCGCTTGCCCACCTCGGGCTCCACCTGGTAGATGTCCACCACCTTCGTGCTGGCGTGGTCCTCCACCTTCACCTTGGGGGGCGGGGGCACGCTCTCCTTCGGCTTCGGCGTGAGCGCGGTGCCGGCGGGGGCCAGGCGCACGTTCACGTCGTCGATGAAGTAATAGGCGCCCCGTTCGCCGTCGGGCTGGCGCTCGTGCAGGGTGGCCTCGTCGCCATAGAAATTGCCGATGAGGAGGTAGCGCTCCGTGCCGGTGGCGTCGAACACGCCGCTCACCTTCTTCCAGCCGCTGCCGTCGATCAGCCGCTCCTCGTTCACCTGCGGGGTGAGGTAGAGGGGAAGGCAGTCGCGCGTGCGCACCGGCGTGGCGGTGAAGTGGAGCCCGATGTTGTTGCTCGCCTCGTTGCTGAAGTTCGCCCGCTGCACCCAGCATTCGGCGATGTAGCGCCGGCCGGCCTCCAGCGGCTGCGGCAGCTGCACCTGCAGGTATTCATGCCAGTAGGTGGGCGTGTTCCCGCGGCCCCACACCTTGATGCCCGCCATGGCATCGCCCCCGTGCGGCACGGTCTTCCCCTTGGTGCGCTTGCCGGGATTGCTCCAGCACGACGGGTCGGCCTTGGTGCTGAAATGGTCCGGCGTGGTCTCCGTCGGCGACACCCAGTCCACCATCACCTCCTCGTTGAACTTCCGGGCCTGCTGCGTCCAGGCGCATTGGACCTTCTTCGTGACCTCGAAGCCGGGGTTGGGCACCACGTTCGGCATGGTGTCGTTGTTCAGCGTGCGCTGCAACAGGGTCTGTGCGGGCACCAGCGGGGCCAGCGCCCAGGCGGATAACAGGAGGAGCGAGCGGGACGGCATGGAACAAAAATACCCGGTGTCCCAGGGGGCTTTCCGCGCCCGGGACGACGCCATCAACGATCCGCTTGTGGATGAAGGGGGCGTTCCGCGGATGCGCTATGCCTGCATCCAGTTCGCGATGATCGCCGCGCCCTCGGGCGTCATCACGCTTTCGGGATGGAACTGTACCCCGCAGGTGGGGAAGGCGGTGTGACGGACGGCCATGATGACCCCGTGCTCGCTGTGCGCCGTGGCGCGAAGGCTCGGCGGAAGGGTGGCGGGGTCGGCGGCCCAGCTGTGGTAGAGCCCGACGGCGAAGGCCGGGGGCAGGCCGGCGAACAGGGGATCCGCGGGCGGCACGGGCACACAAGCGGCAGTGACGCCGTGCATCACCTTCGGCTGATTGAAGAGGGTGCCCCCACAGGCTTCCACGATGGCCTGCAGGCCGAGGCAGACCCCGAGGATCGGGTGGGAGGGCATCAGCTTGCGGAGCAGCTCCGGCATGATGCCGGCCTCGGAGGGCAGGCCCGGTCCCGGCGAAAGCACGATGCGGTCGTACCGGGCGGCGTCATCCACGGTGAGGGCGTCGTTGCGCACCACGTCCACCTGGGCGTGCGGCTCCAGCAGGTGGTGCAGGTTCCAGGTGAAGGAATCGTAGTTGTCGAGCAGGAGGAGGCGCACCCGGCAAAGGTCGTTGGTCATCCGCTGCCGTTCGCCCATATGCCGGCACAGGAGCGATCGACCGGCACCGACGATGGTCTACTTCATCCCCTTCCTCCCGATCCACCCCAGATGCGTGTGCTGGAAGGCGTCGCCGTGCTTCAGGCCATAGCCGAGGAAGCGGTCCAGGCAGGAATGGCCGAAGAGCAGGAGGCTCGTGATCAGCAGCACATGGCCCAGCTGCGGGGTCGCCATCAACAGGTTCAGCCCTTCGCTGGCCAGGCCCGCCAGGGCGACCAGCAGGGCGATGCCCTTGTGGTGGAGCAGGTTGTAGGTGAACGCGCCGACGCGCGGCCCGGCCAGGTACCCCAGCATGCCGATGTCCGGTCCGAGCACCAGCAAGAGGTAGGCCCACCAAGGCACGGCGTTCATGGCGAGCAGGACGATGCAGGCCAGGAGCTGGGCGAGCTCTTCGAGCCGGAGGAGGGTCTTCATGGGGAAGGGGAAAGGGGGCAGGGGCTCACCACTCGATCCCCACCGGACAGTGGTCGCTTCCCATCACGTCGTTCAGGATGAAGGCTTCCTTCACGCTCGCCTCGAAGCCTTTGCTCACCAGCACGTAGTCGATGCGCCAGCCCACGTTCTTCTCGCGTGCGCCGAAGCGTTGGCTCCACCAGCTGTACTTCACCACCTCGGGGTAGAGGTGGCGGAAGGTGTCCACGTAGCCGGAGTCGAGCAGCGCCGTGATGCCGTCGATCTCCGACTGCATGTAGCCCGCGGTCTTGTTGTAGTTGGCCTTGGGCCGTGCGATGTCGATGGGCCGGTGCGCCACGTTCAGGTCGCCGGTGAAGATGACGGGGCGCTTGCCGGACGCCAGCTCCACGAGGTATCCGCGCAGGGCCTGGTCCCATTGGCCGCGATAGCCGAGCCGCTTGAGGTCCTGGCCGCTGTTGGGCACGTAGCTGTTCACCACGATGAACTCGGGGAAGGTGGCGGCGATCACGCGGCCCTCGGTGTTGTGCGGGTCCTCGCCCGGGATGCCGAGGTCCACGCGCACGGGCTCCTCGCGGCTCAGGATGGCCGTGCCGGAATAGCCGGGCTTTTCCGCCGAATAGGCGTGGAGGTGGTAACCGTCCAGGGTCTTGAGGGCCTCGGCCACCTGTTCCGGGTTGGCCTTGGTCTCCTGGAAGCAGACGATGTCCGCGCCGATGAGCTTCAGCGAAGGCACGAGGCCCTTGTTCACCGATGCGCGGATGCCATTGACGTTGAAGGAAATGAGCTTCATGGGAAGTGGTCGCGCGAATGTAGGCGGGGGGCCTCTGCGGGCAAAGGGAAGAACGCCGAAGGCCGGAGGTGGAGCCCTTTCCCTCCGGCCTTCGGCGTGCCGTTGCTACGGCAGTTGCTGCTGGCGCGTGGCGGTGGGGATGGACCCGCCGACCGATTGCAGGATGCGGTCGCGGTCGTTGTCGGCGCCGGTGTACTTCACGGTGCCGTCCATGTTCACGTCCTCCAGCCAGTAGCCGCCGCTGACGGTGGCCGTGGGCAGCGATCCGCCCACGCGCACCAGGATGGGGTCGCGGTCGTTGCTCGCCCCGGTGTAGGCGATGCGCGCATCGCCGACGACGTTGCCGCACCACAGCAGCTGGAGGCCTTCCGTGCTGGACGAGCGCGCATTGGTGCCATAGGTGCTCGTGGCGGCCGAGGTGAAGTCCACCGTCGTGGCGGAAGCCCCCAGGGCGATGGCGGACGCGGTCATCACGCCGAGGTGGTTGCGATGGCGAACGGCCACATAGTAGCTGCCGCCGGGAACGTTGAAGGTGAGCGGGGTGGTGCCTGCGGCGGAGACCACCGTGCCGTTGCGGCGGACGAGCGCGCTCTTGCTGGCCACCACCGTGGCGGGCGCGGCGCTGTTGCGCAGCTCCACCACCACCCAGTCCACCACGGCGGTGGCGCCGCCGGTGGTGAGCACGCCCGCGGCGGCCGTTTCACCGCCGCCCCCGCCCACGTGCGCATAGCCCGCGGCGGTGTACGGTTCGGTGGCCGGCACCAACGAGGCGGCCCGCAGGCCGTCGGTCATGGTGCCCGCGGCATACGGCCCTTGCAGCAGCATCGATACGGCCAGCTGCACCGTGGGCGACACGCCGCCGGAGACGTTCAGCGTGTATTCCTCCGTTTCGCCAAAACCGAGGCAGAAGCTGCAGGCATCGGGGTCGCAGTCGTTGCTCTGGTCCCAGCTGCGCACCCGGACGCGGGTGGGGCCGTTCACGCAGTTCGCCGGAACGGTGATGGTCCCATCGAACGTGGGGCCCATCGCGCCGGGGCTCGCCAGCAGCAGCTCCCCGCTGCCGCTGAAGTCACCGTCGTGATCGGTGTCCATCCAGATCCGGCAGTATTGGGGCACGTAGGTGTTGTCCGGTGGCGGCAGCACGCGTGCGCTCACGGTCACGGCGTAGGTGGAGCCGGCCGTCACGTTCGCGCTCATCGCGGTGAAGTCGCCGAACCCGTTCGGTGAGCAGCCGCTGTTGTTGTTGTCCAGCGTCGTGGCCCCCACGATGCGCACCCGGCCGATGGTCGCGTTCGCGCCGTCGGCGCAGGTCTCGTAGTAGGTGGGCGGGCAGTACACCGTGCCCAGGCTGATGGTGGCCACGTTGCTGTAGGTGTTGCACGCGCCGTTGCTCGGCTTCACGCGGTACCAGTACGTGGTGTTCGACTGGATGCCCAGGTCGGTCCAGCTGGTGCCGCTGGTGGTGGTGGCCCCGCCGGCGATGGCCTTGAACCCCGCGCTGGCCGAGGTGGTGGAGCGCTCGATCAGGTAGCCCATGTCGTTGGCCGCGTTGTCGGTCCACGTGAGCTGCACCACGTTCGCGTTCAGCGTGGCGGCGAGGCTCGAGGCCGGGGTCACGCTCTGCGGCGGCGCGTCCAGCGTGTAGGTGGTGTGGCCGGCGCGGGTGGCGCGCCCCTGCATGATGCGGGTGAACTGCTGGGGCGTGAAGGTGGTGCCGCAGCTCGAGGGCCAGTAGCTCATCGGGTTCTCGATGGGCGGGGTGTAGAGCACGCCGTTGATGTCGGTGAGGGTGCCTGTCCACGTGCAGCCGTTGAGCGGGCCGGCGTTGGGGTCGGCGTGCGTGTCGCAGAGCAGGTCGCCCCGGGAGCTGCAATTGGCCTGCACGCCGGTGCGCGGCACGTTCTCCGCGTTGGCCGTTCCCGGGCCGGCCGAGGTGCCCTCGAAGGTGTGGAAGAGGTTGAAGTAGTGCCCCATCTCGTGCGCGAACACGCTGGTGGGGCCGAACAGGAGCTGGTCGGTGCGGATCACCATGCGGTTGCTCGAGGCGGTGTTGGCCGGGAAGTAGGCGTAGCCGCCCGCCTCGAAGCCGCTGGACGTGCGGATGTAGTTCACGAAGTACACGTTCACCGCATTGGTAGCCGTGGTGAAGAGGCCCACCAGCGCGGTCTCGGTGTCGTTGTCCGGCGAGGTCTGGTCGAAGGTGTAGTAGTCGGCGTTGTTCATATAGTCCGGCTGGCCCTTCCAGTAGAATTCGATCCCCGCCGGGAGGTATTGCTGGTTGAGGTAGGAGAGGCCGGTGTTGAGGGCCAGGATGGAAGGGCCTCCGGCCCCGGCGCCGTCGCGCACGATGTGCGCCTGCAAGGGGACGCAGGTGGTGCCGTCGTTGCGCAGCTGCGTCACATCGATGCGCGAGACCACGTCGCGGGTGAAGGCGTATTGCTCGGGGGTGGGCGGCGGCGTGCCGCAGGCCTGCGGGTGCACGTCCGCCGCGCTGCACAGCAGGAAGGCGGATAGGAGATAGGGGGAAGAGCGCATGCGATCGATGGAATAGGTACCGGCAAGCTAGGCGGGCAGGGCCGAAGCGGCCCCGGAGATCCTCCGCATTCTTTGAACGATCGCCCGCAGCGGGCGGGGCGTCAGCGCGCCACGGCCGCGGTCCGCTCCGCCACGCCGTAGAGCCGGTCGACGTCCGACAGGAAGCGGCGGACGAAGCTGTCCCAGGTGAAGGGCTCCACGGCCCGGTGCGCATTGATCGCCCGCCGCGTCCAGCCTTCCCGGTCGGCCAGCAGCGTGCCGAGGCGTGCGGCGAGCTCCGCGGGATCGTCCGAACGCAGGAAGCACCCCAGGCTCTCCTCCTCGCCGAAGGTGCGCACGAACTCCGCGTACGGGTGGATGACCACCGGCGTGTGGAAGTGCATCGCCTCGCAGGAAGCGGAGAAGGCGGCCCACTTGGGGTTCGGGTTCACGAAAAGGAAGGCCCGCTCCAGCAGGTCCAGGTAGCGCCGGTACTGCTCCGGTCGCCCCTTGTCCAGGTAGCCGTGGAAGCGCACGCCCGGGGGCACGGGCCCGTGGACGTCGGAGCGCTTCAGGCCGATCACGTCGAGCGGAACGGGGGCGGGCCGCCCGGCGTTCAGGATATCCAGCGCCCGCAGCAACAGCAGCAGCCCCTGCTTGTAGTGCCCCTTGCCGATGAACAGCAGCTGCTTGTCGCGCCATTTGCGCCCCAGCAGCGCGTCGGTGCCCGTGGAGGAGGCGTCCAGGTTCACCACGTTCCCGTAGTAGCGCACCTTGTCGCCGTGCGTGCGGCGCAGCTCCTCCGCGAGCTCGGGGAAGAGGGAGATGATGGCCCGCGCCTCCGCCAGGTTGCGCGCTTCGTGCCGCACGTTGATCCGCTCCAGCCGGTCGGCCGCGCGCTCCTTGAAGTAGTGCACGTGCCGCTCAAGGGTGATGTCGCTGAAGAGGATGAACGGCCGCTTCGCCGGGTTGCTGCCGAAGCTGTAGGTGAGCAGCACGTGGATGTCGTCCGGGTACCGCCGCATGGTGCGGGCCACGGTCCGGTTCGTGAGGTGGTGGTTGATGGGGCTCCGGAAGTAATCATGCACCGAGCCCGTGCCGAACAACGCCCGCATCGTGCGGACCACCAGGTCGTAGGGCAGCTGCAGCATCCGCAATGGCCCGATGTCGACCCGCCGCACCACGCATCCCTGCTGCTCCAGCGTGCGCGTGAAGAAGTAGGGCACGTTGGACCAGGTGCGGATGCGCCGTGCATCCCCCACGGTGTACACCGTGAGGCGCCGTGGTAGGGAAGCACGCGCCACGGTGCAAGCTAAAGCGGCGCCCGCAGCTCCGGCCAGGGGTAACGTTCCGGCAACGATCCGGCCGCCTGGCGATCTTTCGGTCCATGCGCATCCGCATCACCAAGGAAGGCGGCCGCCACCGCCTGATCTGTACCCGCCGCAACAGCACCTGGACCCAGGGCGACGTCGGGGCCGGCCTGCCTGCGCACGACCTGGCGCACTACGTGGTGGAGAGCGAGCTGCACCTGACGGAAGGCTTCTTCGGGCTCATCGACGCGGGCCGTGGCATCCAGGAGCTGGGCGATCCGGCCGTCGTCCGGATGCTCCCGCCCGGAGCGCTCGTGGCGGAGGTGCTGGCGCGGTCGCTGCAGGGGCTCAGCAACGGGGCCATCGCCCAAGGCGACCTCCGGGCCGCCGTGGAGGCCGAGCTGGGTCGGTGCCCGCCCGGCTTCACCGATGCCGCCGTGCAGCGGATGCTCGCCACCTACATCGGGCTGCTCAACGCCTGGGAGGCCGTGGCGGACGGGGCGGCGCTGGAGCTGCGCTGGCGTTGATGCCTACGCCGTATCGTACCTTTCAAGGGCCATGCGCATCCGGGCCCTGCTCCTGTCGTCGATCGTGGGATCCCTCGGGATGGCCTGGGCCCAATCCTCCGGCCAGTTCCTGTTCACCCTGATGGACGGCCGCACCTTCGTGCGCATGCTGGAGCCGGACTGGCAGCCGCAGTTCGAGGGCGGCTTCCTCTACCTCACCCCGCGCGACCGCATGCTCTCCGTGGACCTGGCGGCCATGCAGCCCGTGCATCCCGATGATGTCACCGGGCGGCACCAGGTGAAGCTCCTTTTCCGCAGCCACCTCGGGCGCGGATCGCAGCTCTTCTGGGTCCCCGATGCCTACCGCAACCTGGAGGACGCGCCGCACAAGGACGGCTTCCTGGTGCTGGGCCCGCAGACGCTCGTGCGCGAAGGCATCTACCGCGTGGTGGTGGAGTGAACCCGCGATCGTCCCGGACGTTATCCTTGCGGCCATGGCCCTTCATCGCTCCTTCCGCTCCGCCGCTGTGATCCTCGCGCTCACCGGCTGCACCGTGATTGCCCATGCGCAGGATGCGCCCTTGTTCCCGGGGGAACCGCTGCTCGATACCTGCCGTGTGGACCTGCCGCTGACCTACAGCAAGGCCGACAAGGAACGCTACGTGCAGGCCGCCCGCTTCCTGGAGGACCAGGAGCTGGCCTACCTCCGCTTCGATAAGAAGAAGGGCGCCGCCACCTACACCCGCGTGTACGTGATGGTGGAGACGAGCAAGGACGGGAGCGAGGTCGTGTACCTGGAGACCACCGATGACCATATGCGCATGGGCGGCGCGAAGCAGGCCTTCTTCCCCCGGTACAACAAGCGCACGGAACGTTTCTACCAGGCCGACTGCTTCGACAGGCAGGTCGCGCAGCATCCGGAGCTGAAGGAGATCCTGACGGAGAGCGGGCGGTGATCCGCAGGGCGGACCACGCGTTCGCACCTGCATGGGGAAGTGAGCTTCGGTGATCGTCCATCGCGCATACGGTCACCTTTCCGTGCGTCGGGCATTCATGGGTGTACGGCATCCGATCACCCCTGACGAACACCCGACCCATGGTACGCGCGATCCTCTTCCTGCTCTGGCTGTGCTGCGCCCACGCACTGAACGCGGCCACCCTCCACCACGACCTGCTGGTCCATTTCGAGAAGGACCGCAGTGCGCTCACCCCGGAAGCCACTGAAGCGCTCGATGGCTTCCTGGCCACGCTCGACCTTACCGGCGACTATGCGGTAGCCATCAACGGCCATACCGACAGCGACGGCTCGGACGCCTACAACGAGGCCCTTTCCACGGCCCGTGCGGAGGCCGTGCGCGATTACCTCGTGGCCCACGGCGTGGACGCGGCGCTCATCACCACCCGGCGGTCGGGCGAGCGCGACCCCATCGCCTCGAACGGTGATGCGCGCGGCATGGCGGAGAACCGGCGCGTGCAGGTGAGCTTCACCCGGCATGCCTTCGCCGACACCGAGGAGCTGCGGCAGGCGCTGATGGAGGGCAGCGTGCAGCGGTTCACCATCGACCCGGCGAAGGACCAGGTGATCACCGGTGCCGCCGGGGTGCAGCTCGCCATCCAGGCCGGGGCGTGGATCGATGCGCAGGGCCGGCCGGTGCAAGGTCCGGTGGACCTGGAGCTGACCGAGGCCACGGGCCTGCAGGCCATGCTGGCGCACCGGTTGAGCACCCGCAGCGGCGATCGGCTGCTCGAGACCGGCGGCATGCTGAAGGTGGAGGCACGCGATGCCCAAGGCGGACCGCTGCGGCTGAAGGCATCGGCCCCTATGCAGGTGGCGCTGCCCGTGACCAAGGGGAAGGACGGCATGGAAGTGTTCCTGAGCAGCGACGGCTCGGACTGGCGCACCACCGGCGCACCCATCCAGCAGCGCCTCATCGCCCGTTGGGTGGAGCCGCCCACGCCGGACCTGGCGGTGCTGCCCTGGAAGGCGCCGGTCTACCGTGTCCCGAAAGGCAAGCCCACGAAGCCCGTCGAGCCCGTTGCGCCGCGCAAGCCGAACGCCCCGCGCCGCGCGAGCTACCTGTCCGCGAAGCCTTGGTGGGCCTTCCTCTTCCCGGAGAAGGCCCGGGCCCGGGCGGAGGCCCGCTATGCGGCGGCGATGGCGCGGTACGAGGAGCGCGTGGACCGCTGGGAGCGCCGGATGAAGCAGTTCGAGGTGAGCTGTGCGGCCTATCCGCAGGCGCTCCAGCGCTACACCGAGCGCAAGGCCGCTTGGGACGCCCAAGTGACGGCCGGCCGCGCCGAATGGGAACGCACCGTGTACACACCCGCCCTGGAGGCCTACGATCGGGCGATGGCCCCGCTGCGCCTCCACAACGATTCATTGTGGCGCGCGCGTGACCGGGCCATCCAGGCCAGCATGCAGCGCTATGTGGAACGCGTGGACAGCGCGGGCACGGCCGACATCGCCGGCCTGAACGCCTATGTGTTCCGTACTTCCCGGCTCGGCTGGATCAACTGCGACCGCTTCTACGACGTGCCCGCGGAGGAGAAGTACAGCGTGGTGGCCAGCGACCGCGGCCCGATCGACGCGCAGGTGTTCCTGGTGTTCACCGACGTGCGCAGCGCCCTGGGCATGGGCTGGGCCAACGGCGGCCGATACGTGTCGCCCCCGGTGCCGCGGGACGAGCCGGCGATGCTGTTCGCCTATGCCGTGATCGACGGCCGTGCGCACGTGTGCATGCTGCCCGTGGATCCCGCCCGGTCGCCGGAGATCACGTTCCGGCCGAGCAGCTTCACCGAGGTCAAGCAGCTGTTGGCCGGGCTCGCCGGTGCGTGATGACGGACCGCCGGTCGCCGGTCAGCCCTCCGCCCGGCCGGAGCGGTCGGCGATTAGGCGTTCCAGCTTGCGCTCCAAGTGGGTCAGCTGCTCGATCTGCTTCTGCTGGATGGCGCAGAGGTGCTGGAACTGGTCCTCCACGCTCAGGTCCAGTTTGCGGTGCAGGCTGCGCAGCTCCACTTCGGCGCGCAGGTTCACCAGGTAGTCGTTGCGGGCCCGGTCGCGGTCCTTCTGCTCCTGCCGGTTCTGGCTCATCATGATCACCGGCGCCTGCAAGGCGGCCAGGCAGGAGAGCACGAGGTTGAGCAGGATGAAGGGGTAGGGGTCGAAGCCCTTGTTGCCCAGCAGCCAGGCATTGGCCGCGATCCACAGGCCCAGCACGAACAGGAAGGACAGGATGAAGGTCCAGCTGCCGCCGAAGTCGGCCACGCGGTCGGCGATGCGCTCGCCCAGCGTGCGGTCGTCGGTCCGCTCCTCCATCGCGATGCGGCTGGAAAGGGAGCCTTCCTCGTTGAGGGACTCCTCCACGATGGCATGGAGCCGGGCCAGGTGGGCGTCCTCCGTGGCGAGCATGCGTTTGACGTAAGCCGAGGTATGGGTCATGGGTCGGTGTTGCTATCGGTCGGGTATGCCGTCCGGTGCGTCGGATGTCCGCAGGGCCGTATCGGCGGGGGCCAGGTGCGCCGCCTGGCGGAGCAGCTTCCGGCCGCGCAGGCTGTCGCCCTGTTCCAGGTACAGCAGGCCCAGGTTGTAGCGCGCCTCCGCGTTCGTGCTGTCCAGCCGGCAGGCCAGCAGGTATTCCTGTTCGGCCTCGGCCTTGCGGCCCAGGCCGTCGAGCCAGTTGCCATGGTTCAGCCGCACCAGGGCGTCGTCCGGGCGCAGCGCGATGGCTTGGTCGAGCATCGTGCCGGCCTTCGCGAGCTGTCCCCGGCCTGCGAGGAAGGTGGCATAGGCGTTCAGCACCATGGCGTTCCGCGGGTCGTCCGGCTTGCGCAGGTGCAGCAGGAACTCGAAGTCCACGTCCTCCAGGTCGGTGTCCAGGGTGTCGCCCCAGTCGCTCACGGCGTTCATGCGGCCCACGCGCGCTTCCAGCCGCTTCACCTCCACGTCCAGCCGGCTCGTGGGAGAAAGCTCGATCGCCTTGTCGTACGCCGCCGCCGCCATCGCATAGTCGGCCTCGTCCATGAAGCGGTCGCCCAGCTGCACGTATTCCTGCACCACCTGGCGCGAGCGGTAGCGGTCCCATTGGTCCTGGATGGACGGCAGCAGGAAGGCCAGCAGCATCACCAGCGCGCTGCCCAGCGCGGTGAGCACCGGCCAGAGGCGCAGGGCGATGAAGCGGCGGCTTTTGCGGAGATCGGCGCCCATGGATACGGACCTTTCCGTGAAAGTAGGCGGTGTTCCGGGGCCGTACGGCGATGCCTCCGCCATGTTCTGTTAACGCGGGCGCCTAAGTTTGGTGGAGCACGACGCGTTCATGAGCGACAAGGCACGCACCGATGACGCCGCCCGAAAGGGCGGCATATGGCGGGAGGTGATCGGCTGGATGCTGCTGGACCGCAAGCGGCTGATCTGGGTGGTGGTGCTGGGCATGTTGACCACGGCGGCCGGCCTGGTGGAGCCCATGGTGTACCGCGTGGCGGTGAACGACGTGAGCGGCCTCTTCGTGGACCAGGCCGTGAAGGAGACCCGGCAGGCCGTGCGGGCCGAGGAGGGCATCACCACGCCGCACGTCGCCCACCACGTGCACGTGAAGGAGCCGCACCGGCCGGGCCACGTGGCCCGCCGTACGCCAGACGAGGTGTTCCGGACCCTGCTCTATGCGGTGCTCATCCTCTTCGGCGTCAACATGCTGGGGCACGTGCTCTGGTGGATCGGCGACAACCTGAACGTGCGCCTGGCCTGCTCCGTGGAGCGGCGCTACCTGGAGGGCACCTTCGGCCACGTGCTCCGCCTCCCGCTCCGCTTCTTCACCGGCCGCAGCAGTTCGGTCATCGTCAAGCGCATGGACCAGACGGAGCAGCTCACCGAGATCATGAACGGCGCCACCCAGCAGCTGCTCCCCGAGCTCATCAGCCTGGTGGGCATCCTGGCCATCATGTTCACCCAGAACGTGCCGCTCACCCTGCTGGCCCTCTCGGTGGTGCCCATCTACCTCTGGCTGGCCTGGCGCAGCAGCCAGCGCCTGGAGACCGGGCTCGACGCCTATTACGAGCAGTGGGAGGTGGTCACCGCCCGCATGCAGGACGCGGTGGCCGGCATCAAGACGGTGAAGCTCAGCGGTGCCGAACAGCGCGAGGTGGACGCCTTGCGGGCCGCCGCCGACACGGCCTACACCAGCTACATGAAGCGCTCGTACCTGGTGAACAAGTACCTCTTCTGGGAGACCGCGCTCACCTATTTGGTGAACGCCCTGGTATTGGGCTACGGCGGTTACCTGGCCCTGCAGCACCAGCTCACCCCCGGCGACGTGGTGATGTTCGTGGCCTTCATCGACCGGCTCTACGATCCCATCGACACCCTGAGCACGCTCTGGGTGGACATGCAGCAGAACGCGGCCTCGATGCGGCGGTCGCGCGACCTGCTGGAGGCGGGCACCGAGGAGCCGCGCGGCGAGGCGTTCCGCGTGGACCACGGCCGCGTGGAGTTCCGCGACGTGCGCTTCGGCTACAAGCCGGAACGGGAGGTGCTCAAGGGTGTCTCGTTCACCATCGCGCCCGGGGAGAAGACCGCCATCGTGGGCCACAGCGGCGCGGGCAAGACCACCACGGTGGACCTGCTCCTCAAGCTGTTCGAGCCGTGGTCGGGCAGCATCGTGGTGGACGGACGGCCCCTGGCCTCGGCCGACCCCAGCGATGTGCGCCGGCACATCGGCATGGTGATGGCCGACGGCATGGTGTTCCGCGGCACCCTGGCCGAGAACATCCGCTACGGCCGGCCCGAAGCCACCGCGGAGGAGGTGCGCGAGGCCGCCCTGGCCGCCGGTATGGAGCACACGCTCGGCCGCCTGCCCGAAGGCCTGGAAACGCCCGTGGGCGAGAGCGGGGTGGGCCTCAGCGTGGGCGAGCGCCAGCGGGTGCAGATCGCGCGCGTGCTGCTGGCCAAGCCGCGCATCCTGGTGCTCGACGAGGCCACCGCGAACCTCGACTATGCCACCGAGCAGGAGGTGCGCCGCACCATCGAGGAGATCCGCCGCGCCAACACCGTCATCGTCATCGCGCACCGCTTCAGCATGATCCAGGATGCGGACCAGGTGATCGTGCTGGACGATGGGCGCGTGGCCGAGATGGGCAGCCCCTCCGCGCTCATCGCGCAGGGCGGCTGGTTCGCCGCGTTCGCCCGGGCCCAGGAGGACGAAGAGCTGGAAGAAGAGGAGGAGGAAGAGGAAGCCGAGGAGGTGGAAGAAGAAGAGGCGGAGGAGGAAGAGGCTTCGGAAGAGGACGAGGAAGGCGATCCCGAAGAAGAAGAGGACGAAGAAGAAGCCGGGGACGCGTAGGGCGGATCAGGGCCGCACCTCCGCGCTCACCACGTGGAACGACCGCCCTTCGGCGCGCAGGCCGTCCGTGCGGTCGTGGAAGTAGCGCGCGTTCATCTCCGGCGGCCCCAGGTCCTCCACCGGCTCCAGCCCCGCGCGCTCCAGCAGGGCGCGCATGGTCGCGGGGGTGAAGAAGCTGCGGAAGGGCTCGCCGGCCTTGGCCACGCGCCGTGCCATGGACCAGCGGATGAGCCGCTCCACCCAGCTCAATGCGGCCGCGGGCATGCTGTAGTCCAGGGCCAGGCCGCTGCCCGCGGGGCGTTCGGCGATGTAGCGGAACGTGGTGGCGATGGCCTCTTCGCTCAGGTACATCACCACCCCCAGCCACGAGAAGAACGCCGGCGCGCTCGGGTCGAACCCTGCGGCCGCCAACCCTTCGGCCAGCGTCCGCCGCTCGAAGTCCACCGGCACGTAGGTCACGTCGGCGGGGATCCGGATGCCGGCCTTCGTCAGCTTCTCGCGCTTCCATGCCTGCGTGGCCGGATGGTCCACCTCGAACACGCGCAGCGTGCCCGCCGGGAAGGGGTTGCGGTACGCGAAGGTGTCCAGTCCCGCGCCCAGCACCACGTACTGATGCACGCCGTTCCGCACCGCGCGCGCCAAGGTTTCTTCCGCGAAGCGGCTGCGCGCCACCATGAAGGCCCGGCCCACGCGCGCGACGCGGCCGTGGGGCCGCATACTGCCCAGCCGGGCCTCCGCCTCGGGACCGATGATGGGCACGGCGTACGGGTCGTCCAGCACCAGGGGCCGGGCATCGAAGAGCTGGTGCGCCGCGCGGCGCATGGCCACCATCATCGCGGTGCGGCTGTATCCGTTCTCGCGCATGTGCGGGCCGTCCGTCGCTGGGGCCGGACGGCGGACAAAGGTCAGCGATCCCGCCGATGGCCGCTGTTAGCTTCGTGTCCTTCCCGGCCCTCCCATGCACACCACGAACTACACGAACACCTTCATCGCCGTTGCGGACGACTGCCCGGTGGACAAGGCCGAGGTGCCCGCGTCGAAGGCGGGCGGGCCCTCCGTGGCCGAGCACCAGTTCACGCTGCTGCACGACCGCCCGTACGCGCTCACCTCGGACGATGTGCTTTTCACCGTGCATGCGGAGCGCCAGGGCATCCCGGAAAGCGAGCGGGAGGCGGCCCGTGCGGCGTTCTTCTCCAAGGGGCAGCCCTGCATGCGGGCCTCGCCGCTCACCAAGCGCTATGGCTTCGGGGTGCACAGCGATGCCCGGGGCCGCATCGCGCTGGTGCCGCTGGGTTCGCCGGAGTATGAGCGGCTGGCCAAGGATGAGCGGCTGGAGCAGGTGAAGGCGATGCGCTCCAAGCGGGCCTGATGCGGGCGCCGGAACGGTCGGGTAGCTTTGCGGCATGCGTATCCTGGTGGTGGAGGACGAACCGAAGGTGGCCGCCTTCCTGAAGCAGGGCCTGGAGGAGAGCGGCTATGAGGTGCTGAGCGCCTACGATGGCCCCATGGGCCGGCGGCTCGCCCTGCAGGAAGCGCCCGACCTGGTGATGCTCGACGTGGTGATGCCCGGCATGAACGGCACCGAGGTGTGCCGCGCGATCCGGCAGGGGGGAGGCGCCATGCCCATCCTGATGCTGACGGCCTTGGGCACCACGGAGGACAAGGTGACCGGCCTGGACGCCGGAGCGGACGACTACCTGGTGAAGCCGTTCGAGTTCAAGGAGCTGCTGGCGCGCATCCGCTCGCTCACCCGGCGCGCGTCGGCGCTGCACGAGCAGGCCGAGAAGCTCACCTACCACGACCTCGAGCTCGACCTGGCGAAGAAGGAGGCCGTGCGTGGCGGGCAGCGCATCGCGCTCACCGCGAAGGAGTTCGCCCTGCTCGAATACCTGATGCGCAACGCCGAACGCGTGCTGTCGCGCGCGCAGATCAGCGAGCGCGTGTGGGACATCGACTTCGATACCGGCACCAACGTGGTGGACGCCTACATCAAGCTGGTGCGCAAGAAGGTGGACAAGGATTTCGAGCCCAAGCTGATCCACACGCGCGTGGGGATGGGCTACATGCTCACCGCACGGCCATGACGATCCGCACCCGGCTGGCCGTCCAGTTCCTCCTGCTGGCCTCCCTCATCCTGGGCGTCGCCTTCATCGTGGTGTACATGCTCTCCGCCGACTACCGCGCGGATGAGTTCATGGGCCGCCTGAAGGACCGCGGCACCAACATGGCCAAGCTGCTCATCCAGGTGGAGGAGGTGAACCCGCAGCTGCTGGCCAAGATCGAGGGGGACAACCCCGTGCGCCTGCCGGAGGAGGTGATCCGGATCTTCGACCATCACAACAAGGAGATCTTCCGCCTGGGCACGCACGCGCCCGACAGCCTCGATCCCGCCCTGCTGGACCAGGTGCGGCTCGATGGGGAGCAGCGGCGCGAGGTCGGCAAGCGCGAGGAGGTGGCGTTCCTCTTCGCCGACCGGTACGACCGCTTCGTGGTGGTGGCCTCGGGCCACGATATCTATGGCCGGAGCAAGCTGCGCAACCAGGGCCGCGTGATGCTCGGCACCTTCCTGGCCGGCCTGGTCCTGCTCTTCCTGGTGGGCCGCTTCTATGCGCAGCGCGCGCTCTTCCCCGTGCAGCGGCTCATCAGTGACATCCGCGAGATCAGCGGCGCCGACCTCTCCCGCCGGGTGAGCGCGAGCAACGAGAAGGACGAGCTGGCCCAGTTGGCGCGCTCCTTCAATGAGCTGCTCGACCGCCTGCAGGTCACCTTCCGCTCCCAGCGCGACTTCATCGCCAACGCGAGCCACGAGCTGCGCACGCCGCTCACCTCCATCTCCGGGCAGCTCGAGGTGCTGCTGCTGAAAGCGCGCACGCCCGAAGGGTACGCCACGGCGCTGCGCTCGGTGCTCGACGACATGCACGCCCTCAACCGCCTGGCCGACCGCCTGCTGCTGATGGCCCAGGCGGAGAACAGGGCGCCGGCCTCCACCTTCGTTCCCGTGCGCCTGGACGAAGTGCTCTGGGCGGCCCGCACCGAGGTGCGGCGCATCGACCCGCGCTACCTGGTGCACATCGACATGGAGGAGGTGGAGGACGAGGCCGACCTGCTCGTGGCCGGCAACGAGACCCTCCTGCGCTCGCTGGTGACCAACCTGGTGGACAATGCGTGCAAGTACGCACCCGACCATCGCGCCCAGGTGACGCTGCGCACCGGCGCCGACGAGCTGCAGGTGGTGGTGGAGGACAAGGGTCCGGGCATCGCGCCCGGCGAACAGGAGCGGGTGTTCCAGCCCTTCTACCGCACCACCAATACCGGCGGGGCGAAGGGGCATGGCATCGGGCTTTCCCTGGCCCTGCGCATCGCCGAGCTGCACAACGGCCGTATCACCCTGGTGTCCGACACCGGTCGCGGTGCGCGCTTCACGGTGCACCTGCCCAAGGCGGCCTGATCCCCGTTTTCATCGCTTTTTCATCCGGCTTTCCGGCGGCCTTCATCCGGTGGGCGGTGCTTTGTACCGCACCAAATCACGAACGTGCCATGAACACATCCAGTGATCGTACCGGACGCGGCGAAGGACGTACCCGCGTGGCCATCGCGGCGCTCGCCCTGCTCACGCTGCTGGCGGCCGGCACCACCGCCTACCTGTGGAGCACCAATACGGGGCTCTCCAGCACCCTGGACCAGGACAAGCTCCACATCGAGCGGCTGTTCGCCGAGAAGCTGCAGCTGGAAAAGCGGATCGTCGACCTCAACGGCCGCCTGAGCACCACCGATGCCGACCTGGCCGAGGCGGGGAACGAAGCGGCGGACCTGCGCCGCCGGGTGCAGGAGGCCATCGCCCACGCCAACGGCCTGGAGCGGGACGCGCGCAAGGGCCGCAACCTCGCGAAGGAGGTGGCCGAGCTGCGCACGCTGAAGCAGGACCTGGAGGCCCAGGTGAACGCCACGCGGAGCCACGAGCAGGACCTGCAGGCGCAGCTGGACAGGATGACGCGCGAACGGGACGCGCTCGCCGCCACGCTGGAGGAGCACCGGACGGCCGCGCAGATGGTGAACAACGCGGAGGTGGACGCCCTGCGCGGACGGAAGGGGAAGCTGACCGTGCTGGCACGCCGCACTCGGCAGATCCGCATGGCCTTCGACCTGCCGCAGGACATGGCCCGGGGGACGTCCTTCCTCATCATCGCCCCCGACGGCCATCGCTACGAAGGGGCCGACCCCCGCATCAGCACCACCATCGATGCGGTGGAGGGGGAGCCGATGGCTTCCATCGACCTGATGCCGATGAGTGCTGCGGGTGAGCGCGCCGCCCGCGTGCACCTTGCGTTCACCCCCACTGAAAAATTGAAGCCGGGCACATACAGGATCGACGTGATGACGGGAGGTGCGTACGTGAACACGGTCCTGCTCAACTTAAGGTGAAGGTGTGTGGTCGCCCGGCCGTGAGAGGGGGGCCGCCCGTCCAAGGGCGCGCCCCCTTCCCTTTTCAGGGGATCCGGCGAAGGGCCGGCCTTCCCTACTCCGGCGGGATGAGGGGCCGTATCCTGGATGGGAAGGGGCGTCCTATCTTCGGATGCCTTCCATCGGCCTGCCCATGAACGATCGGTCCAGCTCCCTTCGCCTGTTGCGCGGGCTCGCGCTCATCAGTGGCTCCCTCGTGCTCGCGTTCCTGCTGTGGATGCTGGTGGGGCATCTCGTGGGGAACGCGAACGGCCCCCAGGGGATGCGCTTCAGCTCGGCGAGCGAGCGTGCGGCGTTCCTGTTCTTCCCGGTGTGCACCATCGTGGGCCTGGCCCTGGCGTACCGGTGGGAGCTGCCGGGCGGGGTATTGGTGTTGATCAGCCTGGCCGGCCTCTTCGCGCTGCGGCCCGACCTGCTGCCTACCGCCTTCTGGCTGTGGGGACTGCCCGCGGTGTTCTACCTGGGGCATTGGTGGCTGGGCCGGAGGATCGCCCCGCACACGTAAGAGCCGGCACCCACGCCCCGATCTCTCGGGGTGACACGGCCGGGATCGGCGGGGTCCGCCCCGGAGCCGCGCCGTCTTCAGGTTTTCTTCCGGATCGCGCCCATGCTTTGCGGCATGCGGAAGCGCGCGATCGTGGTGCCCTTGTTCTCCCTGGCCGGCGGCCTGTTCGCCCAGGTGGATGATACGCTCACGTTCATGCGGTCGCGACGCATGGGCGATGCCGACCTGCAGAAGAAACGCGAGGGCACCTTCTTCACGGGCCTTCCCGACCTGTCCTCCGACCCGGTGACGGGCTTCGGGTTCGGTATCCGCGGCAACATCTACTGGAACGGTGCCCGGAACGATCCCCGGTTCGCCTACACGCCCTACCTGGCGAAGCTGAAGGCCAATGCGGCCTACTATACCAGCCCTGCCCGCGAGCTGGCGCTGTCGCTGGACCTGCCCTATTACCGCGGCACGCGCTGGCGCTTCAAGGTGGACCTGAAGGCCCAGCAGAACCCGGCCAACCTGTATTTCGGCCTCACCGAAGCCACGCTCGGTCCCCTGCGGCTCCCTTCCGCGCCGCCCGGCCATCCGGGCTACACCACCTATGCCTCCTATGATGAAGCGCGCCGGACGGTGCGGCCCGGCGGACCCGGTGAGGCCCATCGGGTGAGCGATGCGCTCTCCAACCGGTTCCGCGAGACCGAGTTCATGCTGGACCTGAAGGCGGACCATGCCTTGGGGAGGCAGGGGCGCTGGCACGTCATGGGCGGCTACGAGATCCAGCACCTGAGCTACGCCACGTTCGAGGGCCTGGCGACCGATGCGCTCCACCCGGTGACGGGCGAGGAGGTCACCGCCCCCAATGGCACCTCGCTGCTGCGCCGGGACTTCGACCAGGGGCGGGCCTTCGGGCTGGCCGGCGGCTGGATCTCCATCGTGCAGACGGCGCTGATGTATGACACGCGGGACTTCGAGCCCGACCCCACGAAGGGGTGCTACGTGGAGGTGGCGAACGAGTATTCCTCGCCCGCCATCGGCTCCCGGTACACCTTCAACAAGCTGTTCGTGCAGGGGCGGGCGTACCGCAGGCTGCCCATCGGCCCGCGCACCGTGCTGGCCGGGCGCATCGGGGCGGGCAACATCTTCGGCGGGGAAGCGCCGTTCTTCGAGTTCCAGGACCAATGGAGCCCGGACGGCAGCATCAATGCGCTCGGTGGGAAGCAGTCGTTGCGGGGCTACCGGGCCAATCGTTTCCTGGCGCGTTCGCTCTGGTTCGCGAACGTGGAGCTGCGTGTGCGCCTGGCGGAGATCCTGCTTGGCCGGCAACGGTTCGGCATCGGCGTAGCCCCCTTCTTCGATGCGGGCACGGTGCGCGATCGCTGGCAGGACCTGGACCTGGCGCATACACGTACCTCCTACGGCGCCGGCCTGCGCATCGCATGGAACCAGAGCACCGTGCTCTTCGTCGACCATGGGATCTCGCGGGAGGACAAGCTCCTCTTCTTCGGGATCGGGCAGGTGTTCTGACGGTCCGTGAAGGCATGCGCCCGGCGACCCGTACGGTCCGCTCCCGGGTGGCTTAACTTTTCGGGTCCCAACACCCTCCCCATGGAAACCAGCATCCCCGATATCAGCACGGTGCAGAAAGCATCGTGGAACAAGTTCTCGCCCGGTTGGAAGAAGTGGGACGACCCGATGCTGCGGTTCCTGGAACCGCTGGGCACGGCGATCATCGATCACCTGGCGCCGCAAGGCCGGCAGTGGGTCCTGGACATCGCGGCAGGCACCGGGGAGCCGGGCCTGAGCATCGCGCGGTTGCTTCCCGGCGGCACGGTGGTCATCACCGACCTCGCCGAAGGCATGTTGCAGGTGGCCGCTGAGAAGGCCGCCCGCAGCGGGCTGACCAATGTGGAGCTCCAGGAGGCCGATGCCAACGCGCTGCCCTTCGCCGACGGCAGCTTCGACGCGGTGAGCTGCCGCCTGGGCTACATGTTCTTCCCCGACATGCGGCGGGCCGCGCGTGAGATGGCGCGCGTGCTGAAGCCGGGCGGGCGCATCGCCACGGTGGTCTGGGCCGGGCCCGAGCAGAACTTCTGGATCACCTGCATGGCGCAGGGCATCGCCCGGCACATCGCCGTGGTGCCGCCCGATCCGGATGCCCCGGGCATGTTCCGCGGCGCCCGCCCGGGGATCATCTCCGAGCTCTTCACCGCGGCAGGGCTGAAGCAGGTCTCCGAGCGCGACGTACCGGCCGTCCTCCCCGTGGATGGCCCCCAGCAGTATTGGGACATGATGACCGAGGTGGCCGCCCCTTTCGTGTCCGCGCTCAGCGGCGCCGATGCGGCCACCGTGGCCCGGGTGAAGGCCGATGTGATCGCCGCCATGGAAGAACGCTATCCGAAGGGCGACATCGCCGGTCTTGCGCGGGTGATCGTGGGCGTGAAGTAGGAAGGCGCGCTATGCCGGATCCCCGGCACCTTCCGGCCCGGGGACCCAGCGGACACAAGGCCGATCACTGCCTGGACAGCCGCGCCGTGGCGCATGCTCCCTGGCCATCCGTCAGCTGCACCGTATAGAGGCCGGGGGCCAGGTCGTGCAGGTCCAGCCGGGCCGTGGACCCGCCGCTCACCGGCACACGCTCCTGGTGCACCACACGGCCGGCCGCATCCAGGATGGATGCGGTGGCGTTCGCTCCCGCTCCGGCCGGCATGCGCATGTCCACCTCGCCGCTCGTCGGGTTCGGGTACAGGAGCAGGTCCTGGTCCGCGACGGATGGTGCCGCCATCCCGGTGCTGATCTCATCGGCCCAGCGGCTGAACTGTTCCACCTGCGGCTGGCCGAAGCCCATGTCGATCGTGGCGGTGACCAGTTGCACGAGCGGGTACGACTGCCCGGCCCGGTAGAACAGGTAGCTGTCGAGGGTATACTCCAGGGTGAAGAGCTCCATGGAATCCTGCAGCACGTTCATCAGGTGGATGCGCAGCACGTCCTGCACCGGACCCCAGGGCATGGTGACCGTTCCGTACCCGTCGGCCTCGCCGGTCACGGTGCCGGAACGGAAGACATCGTTGCCGTCGTAGTTGAACGTGGCCGCATAGGGCGTGCTCCAGGTGGTGCCCATGCTGCAGGGGAACGCGAGGTAGGTGGGGGCGGGCGTGTTCACGATCAGGCTGGTGCCGTCGTCACTGCCCGCGAAGCGGATGCCATCGGCCGAGACCTGGTAGTACGAGGTCACCGGGGCGCTGACCTCCGCCACGGTGGCGATGGGGAATTGGGCTCCGTTCGTGGTGGCGGAGGGGAGCACCAACTGCAGGGCGGCGGTGCTGTCGCTGGTGAGCCCGCTGAGGTCCCAGCTCTGCAGGGCGCCGGCATTCCCGGGCGATACGTACGGGCCGTGTTCGATGGTGTAGTCCGTGCCCGCCACCGGTGCGTTGGTGGCGAGGGTGAGCGTAGGCTGCGCCTGCACGGCGAGGATGGACGCGAGGGCGGCAGCGAGGGTCAAGGCGTATCGCATGGTCGTATGCTGTTGCTGTGGCGGGATGCGATCAATGCGCCGCGGGCGGCAGGGGCGCCGGCACCACGTTCTCCACGGGCTTGGTGGACTGCAGGTAGGTGAAAATGGCGTGGACGTCCTCGTCCTTGATGTCCTTGTAGTTCTGCCAGGGCATGGGCGGCAGCAAGGGGCGCGAGCCTTCGAGGCCCTTGAACAGGCCCTGGGTGAGCGCACGCTTGAACTGCTCTTCGGTCCAGTTGCCGATGCCGGTGGCATCGCTGGTGAGGTTGGCGCTGAAGGTGGTGCCCCAGGGGCCCACGGTGGTGGTGCCGTCCATGCCGAAGAGGAGCCAGGCCTGGAGGGCTTCCTTGTCGGCCGGCGGTACCGGCGCACCGGCCGGGTGGCCGCTCAGGACCCGGTCCGGATCGTTCATCGGGCCGTGGGGGCCCATGATCTTGGGCGAATGGCAGTCGTTGCAGCCCATGATGTCCACCAGGTAGCGGCCGCGCTCCACGAGCTGCTCGCGGGAGGACATGGCCGGCGCGGCGGCCGGCTTGGGCGGCTCCGGTGCGGTGCAGCCGGTGGCGAGGAAGAGCAGCAGGGCTGCGGTGGTCGGGAGGTGTCGCATCGTTGGAAGGGTTGGGCGTGCGTTGTTCGTTGGGCCGCGAAAGTGGACGCGTGCCCGGGCACGCGCACGGTGCGATGGAACGAACGGGAAGAACCGGTGCATGGGCCGGAGGCGGGCGCTGGAGCAGGGGCAGTAGGCAGGAGCGATGGGCAGGAGCAATGGACAAGAGCAATAGGCAAGGGCAATAAGCAGGGGCGGTCGGCAAGGACCTGCCCCCTGCCTATTGCTCCTGCCTACTGGGGGGAACTAGCGGTCCAGCCAGGCCTTGAACTCGGCCGAGCGCTCCACGCTGACGATGCTCTCCACGTCGGGCAGCGGTTGCAGCACCACCTTCACGCGGCTCTTGCTGAAGGGTGCCATGCTCTTGATGGCGGCGAACGAGACGATGAGCTGGCGGTTGATGCGGAAGAAGTTCCGCGGGTCCAGCTCCGCAGCGATCTTGTCCATGGTGCCGTCCACGATGTAGCGATGGTTGTCGGTGCTCACCAGCTTCACGTAGCGGCCCTCGCTTTGGAAGTAGGCCACCTGCCCCACGGGCACGGAGCGGATCTGGCCGCCGCTGGCCACCATGAAGCGTTCGCGGTATGCGGGCTTGCGCATGCCGCTCAGCTCGCGCAGCACGCCGGGGTCGATGCCGAAGCGGCGCTTCAGCAGGTCCAGCTTGTCCAGCGCCTGCTTCACGGCATCGAGTTCGATGGGCTTCAGCAGGTAGTCGATGCCGTTGGCCTGGAAGGCCTGGATGGCATACTTGTCGTAGGCCGTGGTGAAGATCACCGGCGCTTCCACCACCGTGCGCTCGAAGATGGTGAAACAGAGGTCGTCGCCCAGGTGGATGTCCATGAAGATGAGGTCCGGCCGGAGCGCGGCGATGCCTTGCGCGGCGTCCTCCACGTTGTCGGCCATGCCCACCACGCGCAGGCCGGCGTCGGCCTGTTCCAGCAGGCGCACGAGGCCCTGTGCGGCGGGTGCTTCGTCCTCGACGATGTAGGCGGTCATGGTTCCTGGGAAAGTATGGGCACGGACGCCGTGTAGTAGGGGTCGGCGACGGTGAAGGTGGGCTCGGGCGCGCCCAGCATGAGGTAGCGGCGCCGGATGTTCTCCAGCCCGGTGCCGGTGCCGGGCTCCTTCGTTCCGCGCGGCAGCAGGTCGTTGCGCACGACCAGGCGGTCGCCTTCCACCGTGATGGTGATGTGCAGCGGATGCGCGGCGCTGATCACGTTGTGCTTGATGGCGTTCTCCAGGAGCATCTGCAGGGTGAAGGGCGGCAGGAAGCCCTTCAGCGCCTGCGCGGGCACCTCCACCTGCACGCGCAGGCTGTCGCCGAAGCGGATGCGCTGCAGGAAGAGGTAGTGGTGCACCAGCTCCAGCTCCTCCTGCACCGGCACGATGGTGCGCTCGCGCGAGGTGAGCACCTTGCGGTACAATGCGCTGAAGCTGCTCACGAACTCGCGGGCCTTCTTCGGCTCGGTCCCCACCAGCGTGTAGAGCGTGTTCATGGCGTTGAAAAGGAAGTGGGGGTCGATCTGGCTCTTGAGCGTCTCGAAGCGGGCCATCAGGCTCTCCTGGTGCAGCAGCTCGTTCTCCTCCAGCAGGCGCTCCTTGTCGCCTTCCAGGTCCAGGGCCGCCTGCTTCTTCCGCAGGTACTGCCGGCGGTACTGCACGATGAGCACCGCGGCCAGCAGGGCGATCACCGCCAGTGCGCCCCACGCGATCCGCGAACGCTGCGCGCGCAACGCGTTCACTTCCGCCTCGGCCTTGGCGAGGGCCAGCTCCTTCTCGATGCGCGACACCTCGAACCGGGACTGCTCCTCCGCCAGGGCCTGTTCGCGCAGCACCGTGGCCATGGAGTCCTTGTCGCCGATCAAGCGGTCGTACTCCGAGAGCGCCTGGTCCGTCCGGCCCAGCGCCCGGAAGAGCCGCGCGCGTGTGCGGCGCACGTCCACCAGCACGTCGCCCGCCGCGTGCGCCAGGGCGATGCGTTGCGCCGTGTCCAGCAGGGCGGGCACCTCCTTCAGCCTGCCCTGGTCCAGGAAAAGCTCCGCCATGTAGGCGCTCACGCGGGCTTCCAGCTGGGGGTACCCGTGGGCAGGCATCACCCGGAGGGCCTGGCGCAGGGCGAGCTCGCTCTCGGCGGGGCGCTTCATCCGGTTGTTGGCCATGCCGATGTTGAAGAGCAGGTTCCCCATCCAGGTGCTGTCGTGCACGGCTTCGGCCATGGACAGCGCGCGCCGGTACCAGTACAGGGCGCTGTCGGTCTTCTCGCTCATGTCGGCCAGCGCGCCGAGCACGAGCGGTATCTGGAAGTCGCCGGCCGCCGGTGTCCCCTTGGTGAGCACATAGAGCTCATGCAGCTCCCGGCGGGCCCGGTCCTTCTCGCCCAGGTCCACGTGCAGGATGGCGATGGCCAGCTGGGCGTTCTGGCGGCCCACCGGGTCGTGCAGCGAATCGGCCAGCTCGAAGGCACGCGCCTGCGCCACCAGCGCCTCGTCGTGCTTGCGCATGAAGCGGAGCGCCTTGCCCTTCGCACTGTACAGGGCCATGCGCCACGCGGGGGCCGCGCTCACCGAGGGAAGGGCCAGGAGGGAGTCGACCCGGTGCAGCACTACGACCGGGGGCTGTTCCCGCAGCAGCGCATCCAGCCGGGCCGTCTCTTCCCGGAGCGTATCGGAAGCGGACTGCGCGCCGGCCACGGACCCTGCCGCACAGGCAAGGAGCAGGAGGACGGACCGGTACAAGGGCATCGCCCAAAGCTCCGCATTCACCCCATACGCTGCGCGGGCGAACGGCATGAGCGGGCAGGATCCGGGCACGAACCGGAATGCGATGGGCCGATCGGTCGGTCCACGGATCGCTGAAGCACGCGCTTCCGGTCCGTGCACCGAATATCCCCGTTGGTGCCATTGCCTGATGCGGCCGCGGCCGGAGCGGGCCAGTTTCGCTCCCCGAACGAACGCCCCATGTCTACGCCTCCACGATCCACTCCACAGGAAAATGCCCTCCCTGACGTGCAGCCCGGCACCGTGCTGTACAATCCCCTGATCAAGGACCGGGTGACCATGTTGGCGACGGCGGCGAGCACGGGTGGTGCCAGTACGCACCTGCGCATCGAGTTGGCGCCCGGCGGCGGCAATGCCCTGCACACGCACAGCGGCTTCACCGAGACCTTCACGGCGCGGGAAGGCGGGCTCGGCGTGGAGCTGGACGGCGAGCGCCGTGTGCTGGCCCCCGGCCAGCAGGCCGTGGTGCCGCGGCAGGCCGTGCATCGCTTCTTCAATGCGAGCGATGCGCACCCCTGCCTCTTCGAGGTGGAGCTTCAGCCCGCCAGTGCCGGGTTCGAGCGCAGCCTGATCCTGGCCTACGGCCTCGCGCAGGACGGCCTTACCACCCAGGGCGGCGTTCCGCGCTCGTTCCGGCACCTGGCCCTGCTGGTGCATTGGTCGGATACCGCGCCGGCCGGTCCCTTGCGCATCCTGCTTCCCCTGCTCCGCCTCATTGGGCGCCGCCTGGCACGCCGGCCGACGTACCACGCGTTGCTGCGCCGGTACATGGACAAGTGCTCCACGGTCCCGGTGGGTGACGCGGAGCAGGCCGTAGCCTGATCCCCTGATCCATGAGCGAAGCCGCCTCCACGCCCGATACCGGCACGACGGATATCGCCGTGGCCATCGATCCGCCGTTGGCGGCGGCGGTGCCGGAAGCCGCCGCTGCCCCTTCCGATCCCTCCGCATCCCCCATGGACGTCCACTACCATACGCACCAGCACGGCCGCAAGACCTGGAAGGCCTATGTCTTCGAGTTCTTCATGCTCTTCCTCGCCGTATTCTGCGGCTTCCTGGCCGAATGGCAGCTGGAGCATACCGTGGAGCACCAGCACGAGGAGAAGTTCATGCACGGCATGGTGAACGACCTGCGTGCCGACATCGACCAGTCCGCACAGCTCATGGTGGAGCTGGAGGGCAAACTGGCCGCGCTCGATACGCTGGTGGACCTGCTGGCCGATACGGCGGTGGCCAACGACTCGCGCCGGGCCGCGCAGCTCTGGTTCCACACGGCCGGCTTCACCGATTTCGTCTACACCGATGGCACCATGCAGCAGCTCAAGTCCAGCGGGGCACTGCGCCTGGTCCGCAAGGCCGGTGTGGCGGACAGCATCATGGCCTATGACCGCGGGGTGCGCACGCTCCTGATCCACCAGCAGATGCTGAACGACCTGGCCACGCGCGACATGGACGTCTTCCACCTCTTCGATTACCGGGCCCTCCGCCTCCGGCCCGATGCGCAGGTGCCTTTGCTGCGCAATACGCCCGCCGACCTCAGCGCGGCCTATGCGGACCGGGCGCTCTGGCGCGCTCAGTTCATCTACCTGAAGGCGCGCCTGGTCTGGATACAGCAGGCCGGTGCCCGCCTGCGGGCCTACATCGCGGAGCAGTACGGCTTCAAAGGGTAGAGCACCGCGGAGCGCTATCCCTGCAGCTTCATCCGCAGGCGCTCCTCCTCCAGGTCGATCAGGTACAGCTCCCGGCGGATGATCTCCTCGTTGATGGACGGGTCGCGGTTCACCTCGACCAGGTGCTGTCGCTGGCTTTCGAGCAGGGCGAGCACCACCTGCCGCGTATGCTCGTTGCTCGGCTCGAAGGCGCCGGAGCCGGCCTTGTCCTCCCAGTGCGTGAGCAGCTGCCGCAGGCCCGCATGCTCCGGCCGCTTACCGTCCACCTGCTCCTTCAGGAACACCACGGCATGCTTGCGCAGGCCTTGCCGGATGCGCTGGTGCGCGTCGTGGTCGGGCGTGCTCCCCGGCGTATCGAACAGCCGGGTCCGGCGGATGAGGACCGGCAGGGTGAGCCCCTGCACCACCAGCGTGAGCAGGATGACCACGAAGGTGATGAACAGGATGAGGGGGCGGTGCGGGAAAGCGGTGCCATCGGCCAGGGTGACGGGGATGGCCAGCGCGGCTGCCAGCGACACCACGCCCCGCATGCCCGTCCAGCCCAGCAGCAGCGGCATCAGCCACCGCGAGCGCGGCGACCGGCCGCGCGGCGCCACGCTGGGGCGGAAGATCAATGTG
>JAFDZF010000089.1 GCA_018267055.1 Bacteroidota bacterium | reverse complement strand
CGAAGCGGAACGTGAGGAAGTTCTGGTCGTGGCGCAATGCCAGCGCGCTGTCCAGCGGCAGGGACTGATCGCCCCAGTACAGGCCGGTGAAATGGGCTGCCACCGATCCGTCCAGGACGGCCGGCCGCGGCGTCAGGCGTACAAGGCCCCGGTCGCAGGCCAGCCACAGGGCGCTGCGGGCCGTGCACACGGTGTTCAGCTCGGCCTCCACGCCCTGCAGCCCCAGCTCCTCTCCCAGGTCGAGCAGCCGCATGCCCGCCGGATCCAGGGAAGCCAGCCCGGTGCGGCCGAGGGCCAGGAGATGGCCCTCATGGTAGGCGATGCCGAACACGTCCCCATCGAACGGCGCCCGGTCCTTGAAGGCGCACGATACCGTCCCTCCACGCACGCGGCAGATGCCGGTACCGGGCCCGCAGGCCCAGGCTCCCCCGGCCCCGTCCGCGCAGAGCGAATAGTAGGTGCCCGCCGCGCCCGGCCCGTCGAGCTGCACCGAGCGCCCTTGCGCATCGATGCGGATGAGGCCGTTGCCGTCGGTGGCCACCAGCGTGCTGCCATCGGCCAGCGGGAGCACGTCGTACACGAAGCCCGAGCCGGGGATGGGCACGGTCCGGAACGCCCCGCCCGCCGCGGCCTTCGCATCCGGACGGAACACGCAGACGCCGCCGAGCGTGGCGAACCAGGTCTCCGGCCCCGCCGCACCGCGGCGCGCGCGCACGGCCAGCACATTGCCGTTGCAGAGGCCCTCCGCCTCACCGAAATGCCGCACCCGGCCATCGGGCGCCACACGGTACACGCCCTGCCCGAAGGTGCCGGCCCAGAGGTGGCCCTCCGCATCCATCTGCAAAGCCACCACGGGCCGCTCAGGGTCCACCGGCACGTCGACGCGGAAGAGGTGGCTGCGGTCCGCGAACACCACGTCGTGCCGGAACACGCCCTGCGCCGTGGCGAACCAGAGGTGCCCGGCCGTATCGGCGCACAAGGCCGTGATGTGCCGCAGGTCCAGGCCTTCATGGTCGGGCACCACGAGCACGTCCGGATCGGCCCGGGCCACCCGCTCGGAACCGTCGCACCACCACACCGCGCCATCGGCCGCACGCAGCAGGCCGGACACGCGGGCGCGCGGGACGTCCGCGGCGGCGGGCAGCACGTAGGCCCCCAGGCCCTGGCGGACGTCCACCACCACCACGCCGTTCATGCCGCCCGCCCACACGGAGCCGCCGCTCGCGGCCAGGGCGCGCACCGCCCCGTGCGCCCAGGCGGGGTCCAGCACATGGATGCCGCGGTCGGCCCGGTCGGGATCGAAGTGGAAGACGCCGCTGCGGTGGGTGCCGGCCCAGAAGCCGCCGTCCTCCGCCGGGGCCAGCGACAGCACCAGGTTGTCCGGCGCGCCCTGCTCCTCCCCGATGCGGGCGAGCACACGGCCGTCCGGGCCGCAGATGGAGATGCCCTGGTCCGTGGCCACCGCCACTCGTCCCCCGCCCACGGGGCAGAGGGCGTTCACGTGGTCGTCGCCCAGGCCCTGCGCCGTGGTCACGTGCACCTCGCCCTGCGCACCGCGCAAGGTGATGCCGGCGCCGTACGTGCCCAGCCAGAGCATGCCGTCCGGGGCCGCCCACAGCGCACGGGCCGGCGCACGCAGCAGCACGGTATCACGCCCCAGCGTGTCGCATCCCTGGCCCGCGCACCGCAGCACGTAGCCCGCCTCGGTGGCGGCGAACAGGAGGCCGCCCGCCGCGTGCAGCGCGCTCACCCGGTCGTCGCCGGCGGCCCACATCAGCTCGGTATGCTCCCCGTCGCTGCGCAGCAGGCCCTGGTCACCAGCGGCCCAGAGCAGGCCCTGGTCGTCCTGTGCCAACAGGGTGATGCGGGGGCGCTGCAGGCCCGCGCGCAGCTCGAACGTGCGGGTCAGCGGGTATTGGGCCAGGGCCCCCTGTACGGCCCAGCAGGACAGGATGAGCGCCGCGCACCTCCTCATGGCCGCTTATCGCCCCGGTGGAAGAGCAGGTCCACCTTCACTTGCACGGTGCCCGCCAGCTTCTGCTGCACCACGCGCGGCACGCGGATGGCGTGGTCGGCCAGCACCACGTCGAAGGTGCTGGTCACGCGGACGCCGTCGGCGGCCACCACCACCTGGCAGGGCAGGATGCGTTCCCGTTCCACGCCGTGCACGGTGAACGTCCCCTTGGCCCGCACGCTGTAGGTGCCGGGCATGGTCAGGTCCACCGCCTCGATGATGCGCCCCTGGAAGGTGGCGTTCGCGTGGAGGTCCACCTCCATGTAGTTCTCCAGGAAGTGCTCGCGCTGCAAGGGGCTGTTGAAGCCCGTGAAGGAGCGCACCGGGATGCGCACGGCGAAGGTGCGCTGGCCCGGGTCGAGCAGGCCCACCGCGGCGGTGTTCGCCGCCTCGATGCGCTCCAGCGGGGCGTCGCTCACGAAGGTGATGCTGGACCGCTCCAGCGACAGGCGCGGCGCCTCCTGGCCCCGGGCGAGCAGGCCGGCGGTGAAGCCGAGAAGGGCGAGGAGGGTCCGCATGGGCCGTGTCCGCCAAAAGCAATGCCGCAAGTTAGGCGGCCGGTCCGCCCAGGGCCTTCCCAGCTGGGACCGTCCGGCTATATTTGCCGCCCCCATCACGGGGACCCAGCATCCGGAGAGGTGCCGGAGTGGTCGATCGGGTCTGTCTCGAAAACAGAAGTGCCCGCAAGGGTACCGGGGGTTCGAATCCCTCCCTCTCCGCGAAGAGCAGCGCGGATTTCAGGCTTCCCTGAAATCCGCGTTCTCTGCTTTATGGCGCTGAGGTATCAAATCTGTACCCAGGCAGTGAACGAGCTCAAGCTCGAAGCTCAAGTTCTGGGTAGCTGACGTAGTCAGTAAGCCTTCGGTCTGAACAAGTTCACCACTATCTCGCCACCGCTGCAATCCTTACTTGGAAATGCTGGTTAGTTGAACTTCCTTCGTTATACGAGTTGCGCTCCCATACTCGGCCGTTACGACCACCCGTAAAGGACCGGTGAATCATGGGGGTATGTGTTCCCCTTCTTCGCGGATTCCTTGGCAAGACCTCCGGTCCTGCTTACATGCCCATTGCAGGCTGGTGTGGTCGTTACGGATCTTCCAATGATCCCAACTACCTAACCGACCCATGCAACCACTGACCTGCCATCGTGCCGTCCTGTGCGGCCTTTTCCTATTGTGCGTAGGCCTCGCCTCTGCTGCTGATCCTATCATACTCACGCTTACGCCGAGCGACCATAACGGCTATAACATCAGTTGCAACGGTGGTAAGGATGGAGCTATTGACCTCACCATCACAGGAGGTACGGCCCCGTATACCATTGGATGGTCGACCAAGGAAGAGACCGAGGACATCTCTGGACTTTCTGCTGGTTACTACAAGGTCTACGTGAAGGATGCAGATGGAACCAAGGCAGAAGCTGAGATCACGTTGGTCGAGCCATCGGCCATTAAGAAGATTGATGTGTTCAAGTTGTCAGCTTCCCCAAAGTTGGGCCATTGATAATTGGGTGTGACGGTACTTCACAGCCCGCGTGGGTGGAAGTGCCGTTGACCGGTCCGGGGCTACATTCAAGACCTAGTAGCCATGAGGAAAAGCAAGTTCAGCGAACAGCAGAT
>JAFDZF010000088.1 GCA_018267055.1 Bacteroidota bacterium | reverse complement strand
TTCCTGCAGGGGCGCAGGGCCACTATCATCCGTGCCGACGACCCGCTGCGTGTGGACGAGGTCGTGCGGGCCGCAAGCGCCCAGGGGACCGGAGCGCTCCGGTGGGTCGACATCGGCCTGCCCACGGCCCCCACGGTCCGTGCCGCCTTGCTGGACCGTTACCGGCCCGGCGCGGTGGAGCGCATTGGCGATGCCTGCTCGGTTGAGCTGCTTCTTGGAGCGGATGCCGCATCGGCCGGCGAGGAGCTGTTCGCGCAGCACGAGCAGGCCCTGGCGGGGGCTTTGCCCTACACGGCGGCCTACCGCGCACCGGTCCGCGACCTGTTGGCGAAAGGCCGCGGCGCGCTCGTGATCTCGCTGGACCACCAAAGCATCGGCCGGCCCAACGCCTACGTGGTGATCGAGCGGAAACGCGGCAACATCACTACGGACTATGAGACCATCCCGCTCGGGCCCGCAACGGCGGGCGGTCCGCGCCGGACCTACATCGTCCGGAACGCGCGTGAGCTGCGGCATCCGGAGGAGGAGCTGGGCATCTACGTTTGGAACGATTCGTCCGACACCTTGGTGGTGAAGGACTTCCGCGTGCGCTGGACCGTCCGCGACCTGTCGAAATGGTGAAGTCGCATCGTTCGTTTGTGCCGAACGATTGCGCCGTTATATTTGCACCCCCAAGCGAGAGTAGCTCAGTTGGTAGAGCACGACCTTGCCAAGGTCGGGGTCGCGGGTTCGAGTCCCGTTTCTCGCTCCAAGAGGCAGCCCCAGTGGCTGCCTCGCTATTTTCAGCCCATCGCCCGGGTGGTGGAACGGTAGACACGAGGGACTTAAAATCCCTTGGTCCGTAAGGGCCGTGCGGGTTCAAGTCCCGCCCTGGGCACGATCGCTGGACGGATGGTCTGTTATGTCTATCTCCTTGAAAGTCTGGTACGTCCATACGTCTACGTCGGCTTGTCATTCGATGTCGAGCGGCGTGTGCGGCAGCACAATGCGGGCTATAGCAAGACCACCGCACCTTACCGGCCGTTCAAGTTGTTGTTGGTCGAGGCATACGATGATCGGATCCAGGCACGTCAGCGGGAGAAATTCCTGAGATCGGGTAAGGGAAGGGAGTTTGTTCGGACCTTGCGCAGAGCTCAGGGTTGAACGGTAGACCCGCCGGTGGCGGGCAGGCACGAGGGACTTAAAATCCCTTGGTCCGTAAGGGCCGTGCGGGCCTGCCTGCCGCAGGCAGGTTCAAGTCCCGCCCTGGGCACCAAGGCCGCCGCATGCGCATCGTGGCATGGAGCGGTGGCCGCAGGAAGGCCGACCCCCGATCCGGATGCCGTTCGCCGATCTTCCCACCTGGCCTCCGGGGCTGCGCACGCGCATCGCGCCCACACCGAGCGGCTTGCTGCATGCGGGGAACGGGGCTTCGTTCCTGCTCGCCTGGCAAGCGGCCCGTGCCGCGGGGGGCGACGTGCTCCTGCGCATCGATGACCTGGATGCGGAGCGGGTGCGGCCGGAGTACATCGCCGACATCTTCGGGACCCTCGGCTGGCTGGGGATCCATCCCGACCGCGGCCCTGCCGATGCCGCGGACTTCGATGCCCATTGGTCGCAACGGCTGCGGATCCCGCGGTACCTGGAGCTGGTGGACCGCTTGCGGTCCGGTGGGCACCTCTATGCGTGCGGCTGTTCCCGCAAAGACATCGCATCGCGCGGCGCCACCGAGGGGTACGATGGGCATTGCCGCCTAAGGGGCCTGTCCTTCGATGCACCGGAGGTGGCGTGGCGCCTGCGGATCCCGGAGGGGACGACCGCGCAATGGACCGAATGGGCGCATGGGCGTCGCTCGCTGGACCTCGCACGGGCCATGGGCGATCCGGTGGTGCGGCAGCGCGATGGCCGCCCCGCGTACCAGGTCGCTTCCCTGGCGGACGACAACGACTTCGGGATCACGTTCGTGGTGCGCGGGGAGGACCTGCTGCCTTCCACGGCCTGCCAGCTGTACATCGCTTCCCTGCTGGAGCTGCCGGATCCCGGGGCGGCCACGTTCATGCACCATCCCTTGTTGCGCGATGCCGGGGGAGAGAAGCTGGCGAAATCGCGTGGGGCCGGGTCGCTGCGGGCCTTGCGCGAAGCCGGGGAAGGCCCGGAGGGGATCCATCGGCTGGCCGAGGACCTGCTGAGGGCCTGCGGGGCCGGGCGGATCAGCTGATCGCCGCGGGCGGCGCGGCGGGCGGGGGCTCTTCCTTCTTCTTCCGCCGCCCGGTGATGAAGCGCCAGATCCCGCCGCCGGCAGCGGCGAGGGCCAGGAGCACGAGCTTGATGTTCTTCAGGAGCAATGCGAACAGCCCGGCCTTGGCGAGCACCTTGCCGGCCACCAGGCCGCCGATGGTCCAGGCGGCCACGTCGTCCACCTTGCTGTCGAACTGGTCGTAGCGGTAGCCGTCGTTGAAGGACACGATGCCCAGCACCTCCGGGACGTGCTGCTGCACCAGGCCCAGCTGCGGCATGCCGGCCACCGCGTTCAGCACCAGCACGCCCTTGCGGCCCAGCACGCGGACGTTGTAGTTCAGGGTGTTCACCGTGGCGCTGTCGCCGAACTGCAGCTCCTTGGCCCAGTGGAGCACCTTGCGCTCCTTGTCATAGAAGGGCTTCGCCGCCCAGCCGATGAAGTGCACCGGCTCGTAGCCCATCTCCGTGCGTTGCTTGTTCACCTCCGCTTCGCCCTCCTGGAGCTCGGTGAGCATGGCGTCGTAATCGATGTCGTCCGCGTCGCCGTCCTTCACATAGCCCATCTCATCGTACTGCACCACGAAGGCATAGGAGCTATCGGTGATCACCCCGTCGGCCTCGGGCAGGATGATCCCCACCACGCCGTCAGCATCGGGGTTGCCCCAGAGGTCCACGATCACGCGGGCGCTCTGTGCACGGTCCAGGAACTTGAACCCGGCCGGGATGTCCAGCGAGGCCACCCCGTTCTCCAGCTCGACATGTCCGTGCTGGAAGGTGAAGGACCGCGCCATCGAGTCCAGGTAGGCGCCCGTGAGGGAGTCCATGGCGGACAGGGAGGCGGCCAGGCTGTCCTCCGCGGTGGCCGGCGGCACCGGGGCCGGGTCCGGGGAAAAGAGCATGCGCGCAGCGAGCAGGGAAGGGCCGATGATGTTCATCCGGGCGATATGGGCGCCAAGGATACGGGGAATGTGCGCTCAGCGCGCAGGGCGGAAGGGCTTGAGCGCGAGGGGGCGGGCGCGTACCCCTTCGGGCGTGCGTTCCACCAGGCCCTGCTCCTGCAAGGTGTTCAGGTCGCGCTGCAGCGTCTTGGGGTGCAGCCGGGCGTAATAGCGGGCCAGTTCCGCGGAGAGCTGCGCCACGCGGCCGGGCGGCACGGCCTGCCCATGCCCGCGCAGGTCCTGCACCAACCGCAGCTGCCGGGCGCCATGGGCCGAGCCGGCATCGGCGAACAGCCGGCCCATGTGCTGGTCCCACAAGGACTGGTGCTGGATCTCCTCCACCTCGGCCCACAGCGTGCGCAGGCCGTCCACGAAGCCGCGGACCATGTAGGCGATGAAGGGGATGGGGTCCCCGCCGGCCTGGGCGGCCTGGACCAACTGGCGCTGGTATTCCGAACGGGTGGCGCCCGCATGCTGGGCCAGGCGATGGGCGGCCAGGGCGGGCATGCCGGCCTGCAGCAGGATCTGCAGCTCCACCAGGCGGGCCGTGCGGCCGTTGCCCTCGGGGAACGGCTGGATCCAGTGCAGGTAGAGGTGGGCCAGGATGGCCTGGATGATGGCGAAGGCCGTGCGTTCCTCGGGATGCTCGGGCGCGAAGAGCGGGCCGGCGAGCCAGTCGCTCCACCGCTCCAGCAGGGCACCGATGTCCTCGGCGGCCACCCCGGCGCTGGGGTGCCGGGCCGTGCGGTACTCGCCGGGCGCATGGCTCCCCCCGGTGGGCAGCCCCTTGAGCACCTGGGCGTTCATGGCCTGGATCACCCAGGGGCCCAGATCGCGGTCACGGGCCCGCACCCGGTCCTGCGCCCACCGCACCGCCTTCACCAGGTTCTGCACTTCCACGCCCAGGAACTGCTGGGAGGGGGGCAGCTGGAGGCTGCCTTCGAAGAGCCGGTCCACCTGGTCCTCGGTCAGGCTGTTGCCGTCCAGCGATGCATTGGCCAGCACCCCGCGGAGCAGGGCGGCATAGTCCAGCAGGGCGCTTTCGTCCGGCGGAAGGGTCACTTCCTGGAGCCGCTCCGAGAGGGCCGTCGCTTCGCCGAGCAACAACCACACGGGATAGGGCATCTTCCGGGGCTCCCAGCGAAAGGAGATCCACGGATGTGTCTGTTCAGAGGTCCGCATGGATGTCCAAAGGTGAAGGTGGAACAACCCATTGGGAACCAACCGATGGAATGAACGATGAACGGTCCGATGTCCACAAGCATGTCCGATCCGATGTCCATGCAGGATGTCGCACCGCGATCCAGCGGTGTTCAGTGCTTGAATAGCTGTTGGTCCAACGCCTAAAGCGTCAGCAGCGTGGCCATCGTTCCCGCGAACAAGGCCGCGGTGGCCAGGATCATCGCGGCGACGGCGAAGCCCTTCCCACGCTCGAGGCGATCGCGGCATTGGAGGCCGCCGATCAGGGCGAGCACGAAGGCCAGGGCACCGCCGATCAGCAGGATCGGAATGCTCTCCGCGGCGATCGCGGTCACCACCGTGGCCACGGCCACGGGGAGGGAGGCGATGGCCTTCACGTTCCAGGGGCGGGCCTGGGGGGCGTACCAGGCGGTGTCCTGTTCCAGCACCGGTGGAGCGACCGGATGCGTGGGCCCGGCGATGTGTTCCGCAGAAGGGGCGATCGCCAGGGCCATGTCCGCTCCGTCCGTGGAAGCCAGGACAGGGGCGTCCCCGGCCGGCGGGGCCTCCGGGAAGGTGCTGGCCTCCACCGTCGTGGTATCGGCAGGAGCGATAGGACGGGTCGCCTCCACCGCGCCCTGTTTGCGCAACCAGCCGTACTGGGGCCGTGTTCCCGCGCAGCCCGTCGCCAAGGCGGCGAGGAGCACCACGGAAAGGGGGCCGGGCGAAGGGCGCACGGCGAAAGCTAAGCCTCAGCGCATCAGGCGGAACCCATCGCCGTCGAAGAGGCCTTTGTCGCTCATCTTCAGGTGGGGGATCACCAGCAAGGCCATGAAGCTCAAGGTCATGAAAGGGGCGGAGAGGGTGGACCCGAGGGCTTTGGCCCGGGCATCCATCCGCGCGTAGTCCTCGGCCACGGCATAGGCGTCGCCGTCGGACATGATGCCGGCCACGGGGAGGGGGAGAACGTCCACGGAGGCCCCGTCGGCCACGCTGATGCCCCCGCGCGCGGCGATGACGGCGTTCACGGCCGCGCAGAGGTCGGCGTCGGTGGCGCCCACCACCACGATGTTGTGGCTGTCGTGGGCCACGCTGCCGGCGATGGCGCCGCGCCGGAGGCCGAAGTTGACGATCCAGCCCACGGCCACGGGCGCATCCGCATAGCGGTTCACCACGGCGATCTTCAGCAGGTCGCGTGTCGGGTCCGGCACGAAGCGGTCCCCGGCCACCGTCGCAGGCAGGGGGTGTTTGCGGGTGATCAGCTGGCCGTCCAGCGCCTCGATGGCGAGGATCTCGGTCCCGGTGGCCTTCACCGCGAACTCCTCCACCCGTTTGGCCGAGCACTGGAAGCGGTTCGGCCGGGTAGCGGGCACGCGGGGGATGAGGCTGCGGCCGTTCTCGGCCACCAGCCGGCCCTGGATGTAGGTGCGGCGCACCCGGAAGTGCTCCAGGTCGTCCACCAGGACCAGGTCGGCGGGGTCGCCCACGCGCAGCCGGCCCACGGGCAGGGCGTAATGGTCCACCGGGTTCAGGCAGGCGGCCTGCAGCACGTGGAAGACATCGATGCCCCGGGCCACCGCCCGGGCGCACAGCGTGTTGATGTGCCCCAGCACCAGGCCGTCGGGGTGCTTGTCGTCGCTGCAGAACATCATCCGGTCCGGATGGTGGGGCAGCAGGTCGATGAGGGCGTCGAAGTTCTTGGCGGCGCTGCCTTCGCGGATCAGCACCTTCATCCCGTGGCGGAGCTTGTCCAGGGCCTCTTCCGCGGTGAAGCACTCGTGGTCGGTGCTGATGCCCACCTGCCCGGCGGGCCCTCCTGCCGCGATGTAGCGTCGGGCGTCCTCGCCGCGCAGGCCGGGTGCGTGGCCGTCCACGGGCTTGCCGAGGCGGTGGGCATGGGCGATCTTGGCCATCACCTCCGGGTCGCCGTTGAGCACCCCGGGGAAGTCCATCACCTCGCTCAGGTAGCGGACCTCGGGCTTTTCCAGCAGGCGCCCCACCGCCGCCGCGTCAAGGGCGGCCCCGGCGGTCTCGAACACGGTGGCGGGCACGCAGCTGGGCGCGCCGAAGAAGAAATGGAAGGGCACCTGGCGCCCGTTCGCGATCATGTACGCCACGCCCTCTTCCCCGAGCACGTTGGCGATCTCGTGCGGGTCGCTCACCGTGGCCACCGTACCGTGCAGCACGGCCAGCCGGGCGAACTCGCTGGGCACCAGCATGCTGCTTTCCACGTGCACGTGGGCGTCCACGAAGCCGGGCAGTACATGGCCATCCACCGGTCCGCTCACTTCGCGGATGGCGGCCACGTGGCCGTCGGCGATGGTCACTTCCGCGGGGAAGGTCCGGCGGCCCGGAATGTCGACGTAGTGCGCCCGCAGGATGGTGGACATCCGGCCAAGGTAAGCGGCCGCCCGGGGCGGCTCAGGGGGCCGCCTTCCGCAGGCGGATGATGCCCAGGGCGTGGAGCAGGCGGATCACCGGCCAGGTGGGGTCGAGCTCCCACCACTGCGTGCCGAAGTTGGGCCGTGCCGCATGGGTGTGGTGGTTGTTGTGCAGGCCCTCGCCCAGCATCAGCAGGTCCACCGGCATCAGGTTGCGGCTCGTGTCGGGGGTGGGGTGGTTCACATAGCCGTAGCGGTGCGCGTACCAGTTGATGATGGCCCCGTGCAGCGGCCCCATGATGAACTGCAGGGGCAGGAACAGCCACTGCCACCAGGCCGTGGCGAAGGCGGCGTAGAAAGCGGTGTACAGCAGGCCCCAGGCGATGCGCGAGGCCCAGCTCTCGCCCAGGCGCTCCAGGCGCGGCCAATGGGGCAGGTCGCGGGTGAACCGCTCCTCCGGCTGCTTGGTGCCGTACAGCAGGCCGTTGTACCAGCCCGCGGTGCGCCACATCATGCGGAAGAGGTTGCCATCGTACTTCGGCGAATGCGGGTCCTGCTCGGTATCGGCATAGGCGTGGTGGGCGCGGTGCATCATGCCGTACACCGCCGGGTTCAGGTAGCTGCTGCCCTGGGCCAGCCAGGTGAGCAGGTGGAAGGCCTTCTCCCAGAACGGGCTCATGGTGAACATGCGGTGCGCCGCATAGCGGTGCAGGTAGAAGGTCTGCACGAACAGCGACAGGTACCAGTGCGCCACGAAGAAGAGGAGGATCGCCATCGGGGGCGAAGGTACCTTTAGGGAGCGCCCCGGCCCGGCGCTGTATCGATCCAGCCTTCACGGGTCCCCAGGCGAGCGGGCGCGGCCAGCAGCGGGGAAAAGCGGGCCATGCGAGGGGCGTTGCCGAAAGGCAGAGGTGGCCCGGAACGGCCGCCCGCACCGCTCCGGATCGTGACCCCCATCTTATTTCTCCTGCCGCAGCAAAGCGTTAACACGCGGTTCCGAATGCCGTGATCCCGAGGCTGTCGCTTTGCGGCCACGAACCCATCCAAAAGGACACCATGAAGAGGAACGACAGGAACAAGCGAACGCGAACGATCGGGCGATCGGTGATGATCGCCGCCCTGCTCTGTACCGGCCCGCTCACCTTCGGGCAGGACGGCCTGATGGCCGCGAACGATGTGCGACCCGCCCGGACGGACAGCGCGGGCGAGGCCGACACTTCCGCTCCCCGGCCCGTGAACGCGCCGATCACCGATGACGGGCATGCCGGCGATGAGCTGGTGGGCACGCGCCAGCTGGTGATCGCTTTCCGTGAAGGGGAGGCCCGGCCCTTCTCGGTGGACATCCTCAATGAGCGGGGCCGCTGCGTGCGCACCTATGCCTTCGACGAAGCGTCGGGGCGGAAGGCGGTGCCCGTGAGCGTGGAGGGCCTGGCCCAAGGCCGTTACGTGGCCCGGGTCGCCCGGGAAGGACAGGTCCGCCTGGTGCGGTTCCGGCGGTAGCCGGACGACGTGGTACGCGTGCGCGTATGTGCCGGCCTCAGGCCGGCATTTTGTTTTTCGCTCCCCGCCCTTCCTGGAAATACCGGGAAACAGGTATTGCCATCCGGGACGAACGGCGGTTCCTTCGACAACAGGAAAAAGGACCCTCCGACAGGGGCCGCGGACCTAATGATGGAACGGATGGAACAGGTGCAGTACGACAAGGAAAAAGCGCTGAACAGCGACGTGTGGGCGGAGGTGCTGGTGGGACCGTTGTCGGTACCGGGTCCGGTGGTGCACAACGACCATGCATACCAGCTCTTCGTCCGGGAGCGGGAGTTCGGCGCGGTCGAGGTGTTCGCACCGAAGCCTTCCCCGGAGCAGCCCCGCGGGTAGCCCGGTCAGTTCCCGAACATCTCGCGCACGCGGTCGAAGAAGCCGCGGTCCTTCGCGGTGGGCTTGGGCTGCATGCCGGGGCTCGTGCGCAGCTTCTCCAGCGCGGCCTTCTCCTCCTTGGTGAGGTCGGTGGGCGTCCACACCATCACGTGCACGAAGAGGTCGCCCTGGCCGTGGCGGTTCACGCTGGGCAGGCCCTTGTGCTTGAGGCGGAGGATGTGGTTGCCCTGCGTGCCGGGGTCGATCTTCACCTTGGCCTTGCCGCTCACCAGCGGCACCTCGATGCTGGTGCCCAGCGCCGCGTCCACCATGCTGATGAAGGCCTCGTAGTGCAGGTTGACGCCGTCGCGCTTCAGTTCCTTGTGGTCCTCCTCCTCGATCACCACCAGCAGGTCGCCGGCCACGCCGCCCGCGGGAGCGTCATTGCCCATGCCGCTGAGGTTGAGCTGCATGCCTTCCTCCACGCCGGCGGGGATCTTCACCGTCACCACGCTCTCCTCGCGCACCAGCCCGTGCTCGTCGCTTCCCGGCGCGCGCTTGCTCACGCTCTGGCCCATGCCGCCGCAGGTGGGGCAGGTGGTCACCGTTTGCATGTGGCCCAGGAAGGTGCTCTGCACGCGCGTCACCTGGCCGGAGCCCTTGCAGGTGGAACAGGTGGCGTATTCCGTGCCCTTGGCGCGCACGAGCTTCTGCAGCTTCAGCTGCTTCTCGGCCCCGTGGGCGATCTCCTCCAGGCTCAGCTTCAGGCGCACCCGCAGATTGCTGCCCTTCACCACGCGCTGGCGCCGGCCGCCGCCGAAGCCCCCGAACGCTTCGCCCCCGAAGGCGCTCCCGAAGATGTCGCCGAACTGGGAGAAGATGTCCTCCATGTTCATGCCGCCCTGGAAGCCGCCGCCGCCGCCCATGCCGGGCGCGTTGTGGCCGAAGCGGTCGTAGCGCGCTTTCTTGTCCGGGTCGCTCAGGATCTCATAGGCGCTGGCCGCCTCCTTGAACTTCTCTTCCGCGGGCTTGTCGCCGGGGTTCTTGTCCGGGTGGTACTTGATGGCCAGTTTGCGGTAGGCCTTCTTGATGTCCTCCGCGCTGGCGTTCCGGGCCACGCCCAATACCTCGTAGGGGTCTCGCTTGGCCATGGGTCCTTATTCGCCGACGACCACTTTCGCGTAACGCAGCACCTTGTCGTGGAGGAGGTAGCCGTTCTCCACCACATCGATCACCTTGCCCTTCAGGTCGGGCGTGGGTGCCGGGGCCTTGGTGATGGCCTCGTGGAGGTCGGGATCGAAGGGCTCGCCCTTGCAGTGCATGGGCTTCAGGCCCTGGGCGAGGAGGATGTTGCTGAACTTCTGCTGCACCAGCTCGACCCCCTGCTTCACGGTGTCGATATCGTCCACCACGGCATTGTGGACCACGGCGCGGTCCAGGTCGTCCAGCACCGGCAGGATGCGCTTGAGGGTGTCGCCGGCCGCGCTCTGCAGCAGCTCCAGGCGCTCCTTGGCGGTGCGCTTGCGGAAGTTGTCGAACTCCGCATGCAGGCGCACGTACTTGTCGTGCACGGCGGCGTGCTCCGCGCGCAGGGCGTCGAGCTCGCCGCGCAGGCGGTCGACCTCGCTGAAGGCCTCGGCATCGCGCATGCTGTGCTCGGCCGCGGCCTCGGAGGCCGCGCGGAGGTCCGGTTGGGACGTATTGTCAGTGGCCTGCTCGGCGGCAGCGCCATCGGGTCGTTCCGACATCGGTTTGGGCTTCTTTCTGAACAAGGCGCGCAAAGGTCAAGGAAAATGCCGATCGCCGAAGCCTGGACGATCTGGCAGCGCGCGTGCCGCTGTCAGCGGGCCACCAGCACCCGCAGGGGCGTGTGCGGCGTGCCTGGCAGTTCCAAGAGGTAGCTGCCCGCCGGCAATGCGCCCACGTCCGCGCCGCCCTGGCCGTCCAGCCGGCCCTGGGCCACCAGCCGGCCCTGCGGGTCCAGCAGGCGGTACGCCGCGCGGGAAGGTGCTCCCTGGACGCGTACCCGGTCCATGGCAGGGTTGGGAACGAGCGTCAGGGTCGGGGCCGGCGCCGGCGCTTGGATGCCGGTGCTGATGGCCTGCGGCCGGTAGAGCGTGAAGGGCAGCGGCGACACATAGCCGGCGGTGAGCGCATAGAAGCCGCGGCCCATGGTCATCACCGGACCGCTGTAGCCTTCGGCGTACCAAGTGTACAAGGTGTCCTGGTGCTCGGTGGTGCCGAAGAGGTCGTTCTCATCGGTATAGCTCATCACGCTGCGCAGGCGGAGGGTGTGGGGGAGCACTTCGCCGTCGGGCAGGGTGATGCTGCCGTAGCCGTCGATCAGGTTCGCCACCGTGCCATTGACGCTGTGGAGGTCGCTGCCCGACAGGTCGGTCCAGTCGGCATCCACGGTCTCGGTGCTGGTGTAGCCGTAGGTCATCCCCGCCTCAAGGACGATCGCGAAGCCATTGTCCAGGTAGCGCTGCAGCACCAGGTCGTTGCCCGTGCCGCCGGCGCCATTGGGCTGCCCGCCCACGTAACGCACGCGGTCGGGCTCGTCCAGGAACACGTACTGGCTGAACTCGCCGGAGCCGACATCGTGCACGGTGATCATCACGTTCGCCGTATCGTAGTAATCGGTATGGTAGGCGTAGAGCGTGGGGGCGGCGGTGCACACCACCGAATCGGTCCCGTAGAGGATCCCGTCCACCAGCGAGGTCAGGTCCAGCGCATAGTCCGGGCCGTCGGTGGCGATCATCGTCCCGACCAGCGGCAGCGGGGGATCGTAGTTGTCGCGCAGGTAGTATCGGCCCACTTCGAAGAACTGGTCGGGCCCGATGACCGGGGCCTGGGCGAAGGCGGCGGTGGTGAGCAGGAAGAGCGCGAGGGAGCAGGGGCGACGCATGGGATCGGGGTTGGAGGGAGGACGGTGCAGCGGGCCGGGCCGCTGTCTGGGAACGGAAAGGCCCCGCCGGAGCGGGGCCTTTCCAAGGTAAGCTTGAGGGGTCAGAGGCTCTTCACGTACTTGTCCAGTTCCATGTCCAGCTGCTGGCCGCGGAGGTTCTTCGCCACGATGATGCCCGCGGGATCCACCAGGAAGTTCATCGGGATGGAATTGATGCCATAGAGGCGCGCGGCCTCGGAGCCCCAGGCACCGAGATCGCTCACGTGGTCGGGCCACACGAGCTTGTCCGCGGCGATGGCCTGTTTCCAGGCGTTGCGGCTCTTGTCCAGGCTCACGCTGAAGATGGCGAAGCCCTTGCCGGTCTTGAACTTGGCCTTCGTGTACTTGTTGTAGGCGTTCACCACCGCAGGGTTCTCGCGGCGGCAGGGGCCGCACCAGCTGGCCCAGAAATCCACCAGCACGTATTTGCCCTTGAGCTGGGAGAGCTTCAGCACCTTGGTGCTGTCGGGGTTGAAGTAGGCGAGCTCGGGAGCGCGGTCGCCGATGCCCGTTCCGATCTTGGGCTCGCCACCGGCCAGGCCCATCCGGCTGGTGAAGCCGTAGATGGCCAGCAGGCCGACGCCGGCGATCAGGGCGATGCGGGTCTTGTTCATGAGGACGCGGACGTTCATGCGGCAAAAGTAGGGTGAGGGGATGCGCGGGGACCTAGCGATCATCGTGCCGGGTTGGAAGGCCTCGAACCGGGAGCGGGCGGGTGCTACTTCGCTTTTTTCCGGGCCTTCCGCGCCGCCTTCGCGGCGGCCTTGGCCTCGGCCTCGCGCTTCTTCTTCATGGCCGCCAGCACCACGGGGTCCTTCTCGAGCAGGGCGTCCAGCGCCTGCTCCAGCGCATCGCCGTGCAGGTCGGTGGCCACGATCTTCCCGGTCCCGTCGATCAGGACGTTGGTGGGGATGAAGCTGACCTGGTAGCGATCGGCGGCGGCGTTGCGGCCGTCCTTCACGGCGCCCACGTGCCAGTGCCAGTCCAGGCTGTCGGCGGCGATGGCCTTCTTCCAGGCCGCGAGCCCGCCGGCACGGTCCAGGCTCACACTGAACACGGCGAAGCCGTCGGCCCCCGTGAACGCCTGGTCCTTGTAGGTGCGGTAGGCCTTGCGGACGTGCGGGTTCTCCAGGCGGCAGGGCTTGCACCAGCTGGCCCAGAAGTCCACCAGCACCACCTTGCCGTGCAACTGCGAGAGCCGGAGGGTGTCGCCGTCCGGGTCCTCCATGGCGATCTCGGGCGCCTGTTCGCCGGGGTGCACACCGTTGATGCGCTGCTGGGCCGCGGCCCCGGGGCCCGCCAAGACGGAAAGCACCAGGGCCAGGGGGAGCAGCAGGCGGCGCATGGGGCTAATCTACGCGCTCGATGCGTGCGCCGATGGCGTTGAGCCGCTGGCTGATGCGCTGGTAGCCGCGGTCGATCTGCTCGATGTTGTCGATGGTGCTGGTGCCTTCGGCGCTGAGCGCCGCGATCAGCAGCGACACCCCCGCGCGGATGTCGGGGCTGGTCATGCGGATGGCGCGCAGCGGCTTCTCGAAGTCCTTGCCGATCACCAGGGCGCGGTGCGGGTCGCAGAGTGTGATCTGGGCGCCCATCTCGATCAGCTTGTCCACGAAGAACAGGCGGCTCTCGAACATCTTCTGGTGGATGAGCACGTGCCCGCGGGCCTGCGTGGCGGTGACCAGCACGATGCTGAGGAGGTCGGGCGTGAAGCCGGGCCAGGGGTGGTCGCTGATCACGCGGTTGCTGCCGTCGATGAACGGCTCGATGGCGTAGTGCTCCTGGGCGGGGATGTGGATGTCGTCACCGCGCCGCTCCACGACGATGCCCAGCTTGCGGAACGCATCGGGGATCACGCCGAGGTGGTCGTAGCCGGTGTCCTTGATGGTGATCTCGCTGCGCGTCATGGCGGCCAGGCCGATGAAAGAGCCGATCTCGATCATGTCGGGCAGCATGCGGTGCTCGGTGCCGTGCAGCTCCTTCACCCCGTCGATGTGGAGCAGGTTGCTGCCGATGCCCTGGATCTTCGCACCCATGCGCACGAGCATGTCGCACAGCTGCTGCAGGTAGGGCTCGCAGGCGGCATTGAAGATGGTGGTGCGTCCCTCCGCGAGCACGGCCGCCATCACGATGTTGGCGGTGCCGGTCACGCTGGCCTCGTCCAGCAGCATGTAGCAGCCCTTCAGCTGTTTCGCTTCCGCGCGGTAGAAGCCGTCCGTCGCGTCGTAGGCGATGGTGGCCCCCAGCCGCTCGAAGCCGGTGAAGTGGGTGTCCATGCGGCGCCGGCCGATCTTGTCGCCCCCCGGCGAGGGGATGTAGCCGCGGCCGAAGCGGGCCAGCGCCGGGCCGGCCACCATCACGCTGCCGCGCAGGCTGCCGCCGAGGCGCTTGTATTCCGGGTCCAGGAAGAACTCCAGGTCGACGGTCTTCGCCGTGAAGCGGTACGCGCCTTCTCCGAGCTTCTCCACCTGCACGCCCATGGCTTTCAGCAGGTCGATCAGCTTGTTCACGTCCACGATGTCGGGCACGTTGTGGATCGTCACCGGCTCGGCGGTGAGCAGCACCGCGCAGAGGATCTGCAGCGCTTCGTTCTTCGCGCCCTGCGGCACCAGTTCGCCTTTCAGGCGGCGACCTCCTTCGATACGGAAACTTCCCATGGGATTGCTGGACGATGCGAAGCAATAACGGACGGGTCCGCATGCGGCGTGCACCGGGCCCGCGCTTTCAACAGGCCGTTGTCACTGGGGAAGGATCGTCCGCTGTCGGTCGACGGCCGCGGCCCACGTCGCCATCGACGCTCGTTCGGCCACTGGCGGCCGGGAACGATGGCTCAGTACCGGTTCTTCTTCCGGTTGCGGTGCCGCTTCTTGCCGCCGCCGCTGCCCCCGCCGTTGTGGCGTTTGCGGGTGTCCACTTCGTGGGGGGGACCATTGCGCTGGGCCTGCAGCAGGGTGTCGGTGTGGGTGAGCTGCTGTTCGGGGGCGAGGCGCAGCTTGCCCTTGCTCAGCTCGTTCAGGTCCTTGATGATGACCCCGTCGCCCACGCTGTCGCGGTTCCACTGGAGGAACTGCTTCTTCATCAGGTTCGCGATCAGCAGGGTGAAGGCGTCCTTCTCGGCGCCGTCCTCCCTGGCGATGCAGGCCTGGATCATGCGTTCCACCAGCTTGCCATAGTGCCCGTAGCGGACCTCCTGCTTGGGGTAGGGCACCCGGTCGGGCTTGCTCTCGAGCTCCTCGGGCGCGGGTTTGGGGAAGGGGCCGTCCACATCGAGCTTGAAGTCGCTCATGATGTAGAGGTGGTCCCAGAGGGTGCGGTCGCCGTTCTCGCTGTTGCGCAGGGTGGGGTTCAGCCGGCCGATCACCTGGATGATGGCATGGGCGGTGCGGGTGCGCGCGGTGCGGTCCTCCACCTCCATGCAGTGCTCCACCATGCGCTGCACGTGGCGGCCGTATTCAGGGATGATCAGGCGCGGACGCGCGGTGTTGTAATCGAAGGCGACGCTCATGCGGCGGGACGGAAAGGATGCCAGGATCGTGAGGGACGGCCAGCGATACAGGGACCCCGCTAGGAGGTCAGCGGCCGTTGCGGGACCAAATGTAGGGGATGGGCCTCACAGTCGGGCGATGCGGGGGAACTGGAACGTACTGTCAGGAAGGATGCGGGCGTTCGTGGGCAGCCGGTCCAAGGGGGCGCCGTCCTGGAGGACGTATACCGTATAGCCTTTCCGCCGGAGCCGTTCCACGGCTGCTTCGGTGGGGATGATGGACATGCAGGGTACACCGTGGCGGAACATGAAGGCGATGTCATGGACCATGGGGACAGGTGGCTATATACAATTTGAACCAATCATCTACGAGACCGTTGGCACACACGTGCTTAATCGCTCCGCATGGATGAACTTCACGGACTTCATCAGCTGCCGATCCATACTGCCCGAGTATGACTACGAAAGGGATGCTGACCAGCGCAGCCAGCAGCGCAAGCCATAGCGCCCATCGCCGCCGGTAGGTTCTAATTGTATATAGGCCCCTCGATTTATCACCTGGGTTTGAAGCTGTGGCCGGTTCAGAGTTCGTAGCACGGATCGGAGCTTCAAACTGTAGTACACCAGCGGGTATCCAGGAACAGGCATTGATCGACGAATTACCAAGTGTATTGAGCATGAATGAGAGCACCTTGAATGACACCTCGCTTATTGAGGCAGAGAATGAGATGTTCGGGATGTCAGCGACCGTATTCCCCAACCCGGCTATAGGAAGTGTATCCGTACCTTGTTCAAGCGATCGGGCCTTGTATGAGCTGATCGATGTTCAAGGG
>JAFDZF010000087.1 GCA_018267055.1 Bacteroidota bacterium | reverse complement strand
GACACCGCCCGCACCACGCCCGACAGTTCCTTGAACACCGTGCGGCGCCCCGCCATCGGCACGGAGAAGGCGCCGTGAACAACTTCCCGGCATCGCGTGTTCCCTCCTCATTCGCCATGACCATCCTCACCCTGCTCCTCCTGTCGGCCGCCCTCCTGACCACTTGGCCCGCGTTCGCCACGCCCATTCCGGGCGGGCGTCCAGGGTGGAGCGTGGCCCCCTGGATCAGAGCGACATCGGCATCCGGCCGCCCATGGATCGATCGCCCGGCGAACCATTTCCCGGGACGGTTGTTCAGGTGACCGACGGACCGTAATGCCCTGCGCAACGATGGTGGATCAATGTGCATGGGCTCATGAGGGGGAGGGCTTCGGTCCTCCTCTTCATGTCCGGCCGTTCAGTCCTCGAGCACCAGCACCGGGGTGGGGCTGCGCAGCGCCAACTGCTTGGTGGTGCTGCGGTGGAAGAGCGCGTCCACGAACGTGGTGTGGCGGTGCAGCACCGCCAGCAGGTCGACCTCTTCCCGCACCGCCAGCTCCAGCAGGGCTTCAACAGGGTCCTCACCGATGACGTGCACCATCCGGTGCCGCACCCGGGCCAGTGCCTCGCTGAACGAGGAGATGCCCATGCGCGCGCCACGCTCCTCCTCCAGGCCCACGTGCGCCACCACCACCTCGGCCTCCTGGCGCTGCGCCAGGTGCACCAGCGTGCGCAAGGCGCCCTCGCTGTGCTCCTCGCGGTCGTCGGCGAGCAGGATGCGGCGGATGGGCGCGGCACCGGCCCCCTCGGGCACCACGAGCACCGGCACGCGGCTGGTCTTCGCGATGTGCGCGGCGTTGCTGCTGAACAGCGGCACCCCGCTGGCGCCCTTGGTCCCCATCACCACCAGGTCCACCGCCTCCTCGCGCTGCACGTCGGCCAGCACCCCGCCGATGGGGCCGAACAGCACCACCTCGCGGATGTCCGCTTCGGCCGCGCCCTTCAGCGCGCGCACCCGCTTCTTGAACACGGCCATGCCGTCCATGGACGCCTGGTACAGCTCCTGGCTCGCGCCCGGCCACACCGTGTTCCCCGGCGTGGCATCCAGGTAGGCATGCACCAGGGTGAAGCGGTCGGCGGCGGCATCGAACGTGCGCAGCGCATAGGCCGCCGCGTTCAAGGCGGCCTCGCTGAAGTCCGTGGGAACGAGGAGATGGGCCATGGGATGCGGGGATCGGACCTCCCGTTCACCAAGTTAATGCCACGGCAGCCCCGCGGTGCCGAACTTGTACGGGCGTTCGCACATGGCCGCCCCCTCCCGCCCGATACCACCGGGGCATGATCCGGCCCGCATCGCGAAGCACCAGGCGAAGGTGCTCCGGCAGGCGTACCGTGCCTGCCTGGCCGCCCCGGACGAGCATGCGGTGCATGCGCTCCGCGTGGCCGCCCGCCGCCTGCTGCCGGTGCTGGACGTGTGGCGCGTCCACCACGTCCGGCCCCGCCGCCTGCGCAAGCTCCGGCGCCTCGCACGCGCCCTGCTGAAGATGACCGGCCCCTTGCGCGAGGTCCAGGTGCGCCTGCAGGCCGTGGCTCGGGAACGGAACGTGCACCTCCGGGACCCGCGGGCCCTGCGCCATCGCATCGGGCAGGAGCGGCGGCAGGAGCGGCGCGCCCTATGCCATCGGATGGACCACCTGGGGACATCCGCGTTCCGCCACCTCGATACGCTGTTCCATCCCCTGGCCGGGAAGCGGGCCCGCCAGGCCCTGGACCATACCGCAGCGCACCTGCGGAAGCGGCTGCGGAAAGCCTGGAAGGGGCTCCGGGCCGATGATCCCGCCACGTTCCACCGGGCACGCATCGCCCTGAAACGCTACCGCTATTTCCTCCTGGCGTTCGCTCCGCTCCTGCCCGCCGAGGCCACGCGGCAGGACGCCTCCCTGGAACGGATGCAGGCCACCCTGGGTCGCCTGAACGACGACCGGCAATTGCTCGCCTGGCTGCGATCGCTGGAAGCGCCGCCGCAGGCGTGGATGGCGCACATCCGGGAACGTTCGGCCCGGCGCACGCAACGCTTCCTGCGCGCGCATGGGCGGTCCGCCCCTGTCCGCTCGTGAACCAGGACGCCGGTCGCTTTGTTATGCCCGGGATACCGACCACCATGACCGGACAATTGGACGTGAGCCCGCTCGGCGAGCTCGTTGTGGCCCGCCTGCGGGGCGAGCCCACCACCGCGCTGCTCCGCTCCTGCCAGGAACGCGTGCTGGGCCTGGCCCATGGCACCCGGCGCGACAAAGTGCTCTACGATGCCACCGCGATGACGGCCCCGCCCGTGCAAGTGGCCCTGGCCCAGCGCGAGCTGGACGAAGGCCTGCCGGCCACCGGCCTGAAGCGCGCCATCGTGGTGCCCGACAGCCGGCTGGCCTACCTCGCGCGGCTCGCCTTCGGCGATGGGGACTACCGCGTGTTCTACAACGACCCCATCGCGGCCATGCAGTGGCTCCACGGGCCGGCGGGCCGGGACTGAAGCGTTCCCGCCCGCATGGCGGGACGTTCCATGCCCGCTCCTTCGTCGGTGTACGGGGCGGTGCGATGGTCCGCGCTCACGCGAGCGCCTCGGGCTTCGGCACCCGGCCGCTGAACCCGACCGATCCCCCGATGGTGCTCTCGCGGCCGTCGGTCCGTCCATCGGTGATGGCGATGAGCACCGGGCCTTCGCCCTGCGCCGCGGCCCGGATGGACCGGGCCAGGTGCTGCCCTTCCGCGGCGCGGGTGCACAGGTCGATGAGCACCACGTCGGAGCGGTCGGTGGCGGCCAGCGTGCGGGCGTCGCGCGCATCCTGCACCAAGTAGGCGGCATGCCCTTGCGCGTTCAGCAGGGTGCAGAGCGGCTCGGCGAAAGCGGCATCGTCGGAGCAAAGCAGCACGCGCACGGGGCCGGTGCGCTCATCGGCCACGGCCTTGCGGCTGGGCAGCGCGGGGGCCATCACCGGGTCCGGCGCGGGCAGCGAAGGCAGGCGCAGCACCACCAGGCCGTCCTGGGCGCGGAAGCTGCCGCCGTGGCGCTCGGCGATGCGGCGCGCGAGCATCAGCGCATCGGGCAGCGGGCCGTCCGTGCCCGGGACCTCCGTCCCCTGCATGCCTTCCGGCAGGAACACCACCACGGCCTCGTCGTGCGTGCGGTACAGCCGCGCGCGCAGGCGCTGCCCGGCCGGTGCAGTGGCCAGCAGGTGGTCCAGCGCATCCTCCATCATCCGCCGCAGGCGCAGCGCATCGGCATGCACGAGCAGGGGGTCCAGGGGCACGTCGAGGCGCACGTCGGGCGTGCCGTGCGCCGCCCGGCTGCGGGCCACGGCCTGGTCCACGATGCGGCGCAGGTCGATGGGCCGCCGGTCCAAGGCCGCGCGCATGCGCGCGGTGCCGCCCAGGTCCATCAGGCGCTCCAGCCGCTCCACGAACCGCAGGGAACGCGCGCGGTGCGCCCGCAGCAACGCGGAGGCCGCCGCGGCATCGCCGCCGGTGCGTTCCAGCACCACCAGCGGGTCCACCACCGGCACCATCGGCGTGCGGAGCTCCTGGGCGATGGTGGCGAGGAAGCGCTTCGCCCGATCCACCTCCCGGTGATGCGCCTCCGCCGCGCTGCGTTGCTCCTGCCGGCAGGCGGCCTCCGCCGAGCGCGCATCGGCCAGGCGGCGGCGGTAACGCACCAGCCCCGCATGCAGCCGGCCCGCCACGAAGACCATGAAAGAGGCCACCACCAGGAAGCGCGTCGCCGTCAGCCGGTAGTGCGCATCCTCCAGCGTGAGGGAGTAGCGCGGCGTCACGAAGAAGAACAGCCCGAGCAGGAAGCCGGTGGCCACGGTGAACACCCCGGGACCATAGCCGCCGTACGCGGCGGCGGCGAGCACGGCGAAGTAGAAGAGGTAGAACGGGAGCAGGCCGCCCAGGAGCGGGTCCAGCAGCGAGCGCAGCACCAGCGCGCCCAGCGTCAGGACGGCGGCGACGGCATAGCCTTGTTTCCGGGAATGGGCGAGCACCATGGGAACAGGCATGATCAGATGCGCCATGCCGCCGGCCCCATGTCCAGCGGTCCAGTGATCGGACGGTCCGTGACGGCAGTGGCCCGCACCAAGGGCAGGACGGCGAGGGAGGTGCCTTCCGTCGCATGCGCCAGGGGCAGGTGGACGATGAACTCCGTGCCCCGCCCCATGCCCGCGCTGTGGGCGGTCACCGTGCCGCCGTGCATCTCCACCAGCCCCTTCACCAGCGACAGCCCGAGGCCCAGGCCGCCGCGGCTGCGGTCGAGCCCCTGCTCGGCCTGGCGGAACACATCGAACACGAACGGCAGCAGCTCGGGGGCGATGCCCACACCGGTGTCGCTCACCGACAGCCGGCACCGGGCATGCGCCGCATCGGCCGCCATGCGGACGGTGACCGTTCCGCCCGCATCGGTGAACTTGAGCGCATTGTGCAGCAGGTTGCCCATCACCTGCGCCAGGCGCGTGGGATCGCCCACGGTCCACACCGGCCTATCGGGCAGCTCGGCCACCACGCGGATGCCCGCCGCACGGAAGAGGTGCGCATGGTCGGCGGCGGTCTGCCGCAGGATGGCGGCGAGGTCGCAGCGCTCATTGCGCAGCAGCACCTTGCCGCGCGCGATGCGCGTGGCGTCGAGCAGGTCGTCCACCAGCCGGGTCATGTGCGTCACCTGCCGGTCGATGACATCGCGCGCCTGGCCCACCAGCTCGTCCCGCGGTTCCTGGAGGTCGAGCAGGTGCACGGCGGTGCGCAGCGGGGCCAGCGGGTTGCGCAACTCGTGGGCCAGCATGCCCAGGAACTCGTCCTTGCGCTGGTCGGCCTCCTGGATGTCGCGCACCAGGCGCGCGTTCTCCAAGGCGATGCTGATGCGCGCCGACAGCTCCTGCGCCACCGCCACATCGTTCGGCGGGTATGCCGGGTCCGGCCCGGTGCGCACGAAGGCGATGGAGCCGAGCACCCGGTCGCGAAGGCCCAGCGGCATCACCAGCGCGGTGCCGCCGGCGACCCCGGGCATGCCCATGCCGGGCACTTCGGCGTGGGCCGGCAGCGGGGCCAGCAGGCGGAAGCCCTCGGTCTCCAGGGCGCGTTCCAAAGCGCCTTGCAGGAAGGCATCGGGGCAGCCGTCCATCCGCTGGGGGCCCTGGTCCGTGGCATCGCCCCAGGCACAGATGGTCCGCGCGGGCGTCCCGTTCTCGTCCTCCGCCAGCAGGAACACGCAGACGTCCGCCAGGAACGGCACCGCCACGCCGGCGACCGTGCGCGCCATGGCCCCGGTGGTGAGCGAGCGCGTGAGCGCGTCACCGGCGGCGGCCAGGAAGGCCGACCGATCCGCCGCCTCTTCCGCGGCCTTACGCCGCGCGCGCTCCTCGGCCTGCATGGCGCCCGCCCGGCGCATCTCGAACAGCTCCACGAACACCTGCACCTTCGCCCGCAGGATCCCCGGGACCACCGGCGTGGGGATGTAGTCCACCGCGCCGCTCGCATAGCCCTGCTCCATCCGCATCTCGTCGGTGAACGCCGTGAGGAAGATGATGGGCGTGGACGCGGAGCGCTTGCGCTGGCGGATCAGGGTGGCCGTCTCGAAGCCGTCCATCCCCGGCATGTTCACGTCGAGCAGGATCACGGCGAACTCGCCCTGGAGCACCGCCTTGAGGGCCTCCTGCCCCGACCGCGCCGTGACCATGTTCACGTCCAGCTCCTCCAGGATGGTGCGATACACCAGCAGCTTCTCCGGCAGGTCGTCCACCACGAGCACATCGGCGCGCGGAGCGGCCCGGTGGGGATCGGGCCGATGCCCGTTCGGTGCGGAGGTTCCGTTGCGGTGGGGGTCCATGGCGATCGATCAGCGGATCGGACGGCGTGGGGATCGGGAGAGTTCGTGTCGCCGCATCGCTGCTATCGTTTCATCCAGGCGCGCAGGATGGCCAGCATCTGTTCGGTGTCCACGGGCTTGGAGAGGTAGTCCCATGCTCCCGCCTCGATGCATTTCTCGCGGTCGCCCTTCATCGCCTTCGCCGTCACGGCCACGATGGGCAGGTTCTTCAGGCGCGGCACCTTGCGGATCTCGCGCATGGTCTCCATGCCGTCCATCTCCGGCATCATGATGTCCATCAGCACGATGTCGATGTCCGGCTCCTCGTGGAGGATGCGGATCGCGTCGCGGCCGTTGTCCGCGGAGAGGATCACCATGTCGTGCTCCTCCAGCACGGTGGATAGCGCGAAGATGTTCCGCATGTCGTCGTCCACGATGAGCACCTTCTTGCCGGTGAGCAGGCGGTCGGACTGCCGCAGGTCGAGCACCTTCTGCCGCGCCGCGGCGGAAAGCTTGGCCACGTTGAGGTGCAGGTGGAAGGAGGCCAGGTCCACCAGCCGCTCAAGGGACTGCACCGGCCGCACGGTGAAGTGGTCGTCCAGGCGCTTCCAGCGCGCCAGCGCCTCCCCGGAGAGCTCGCCTTCCGACTGCACGAGCACCGGCGGGCGCATGGTGACGCCGGGCCCCTGACCGTCCCGGCCCCGGTCCGCGAGGAGGCCCGGCTCGGCCAGCTTCTCGGCGAGCTTCGGCACGCCGGGCTCGGCGATCAGCAGGTCCACGCGCCCATCGCGCAGCACGCGCAGGGCCCCGGTGCTGTCGGCCACGGCCTTGACCTTCAGCTCCTGCTCCTCGGCGAACGCCACCATCCGCTTGCGCCAGGCGGCATCGCCGCCCACCACCAGCACGCTCTTCTTGCCGGTGTTGTAGGTATCGATGGTGTCGAGCACGCGGTCCAGCACGTCCTTGCTCTGGATCGGCTTGCTCACGAAGGCGAACGCGCCGGACCCCAGCGCGCGGTCGCGCGCGTCGTCGGTGGAGATCACGCAGACGGGGATGTGCCGCGTGCCCAGGTCGTTCTTCAGCCGCTCGAGCACGCGCCATCCCTCGATGTCGGGCAGGTGGATGTCCAGCGAGATGGCATCGGGCTTTCGGTCGCGCGCCATGGCCAGCGCCGCCGCCCCGCGCGAGGTGACCAGGCCCTTGAAGCCGCGCTCGCGGGCGGCATCGAGCAGGAAGCGCGCGAAGCCCAGGTCGTTCTCCACGATCAGCAGCACGCGGTCGCCCGCCGTGATGAGGTCGCGGTCGTCGCCCACCTCGTTGATGGCGACGTCGGCCACGGGCTCCTCCTGCAGCATGGGCACGTCCTCCGCAACGGGCGCCTCGGGACGCGCGGGCAGGGCCCGCAGCGCGCCGGCCTCCGGCGCTCCCACGGCCTTCCGCGGGCGCTGCGGCGCGTAGTGCGCGGGCAGGTAGAGGGTGAAGGTGCTGCCGCGGCCGGGGCTGGACACCAGGCGGATCTCGCCGCCGAGCAGGCGCGACAGCTCGCGGCTGATGGCGAGGCCGAGACCGGTACCGCCGTACTTCCGGCTGGTGGAACCGTCGGCCTGCTGGAAGGCCTCGAACACGATCATCTGCTTGTCCGCCGCGATGCCGATGCCCGTGTCGGTGACGGCGAAAGCAAGCACCTCGCCGGCCCGGCCGAGCTCCTCGTTGTCCGGGCTCCAGCCCCCCTGCACGGGCTCCACGGAGAGGGACACCTTGCCCTGGTGCGTGAACTTGAACGCGTTCGACAGCAGGTTCTTGATGATCTGCTGCAGCCGCTTCGCGTCGGTGAACATCGATTTCGGCAGGCGCGGGTCGAAGCGGATGAGGAAGTCGACGCTCTTGGACTCGGCCACGTGCTTGAAGGTGCGCTCCACGTAGCCCTGCAGGTCATCCAGCGGCAGGTCGCCCGCGTCCACCACCACCGTGCCCGACTCGATCTTCGAGAGGTCGAGGATGTCGTTGATCAGCATCAGCAGGTCGTTGCCCGAGCTGTGGATGGTCTTGGCGAACTCGGTCTGCCGCGAGTTGAGGTTGCCCTCGGCGTTCTTCGAGAGCTGGTCGGAGAGGATGAGCAGGCTGTTGAGCGGCGTGCGCAGCTCATGCGACATGTTGGCGAGGAACTCGGACTTGTACTTGGAGGTGAGCGCGAGCTGCTTGGCCTTGTCCTCCAGCTCCTGCCGGGCCTGCTCCACCTCGATGTTCTTGCGCTCCACCTCCTCGTTCTGCTCGGCGAGCAGGCGGGCCTTGGTCTGCAGCTCCTCGTTGGTGAGCTGCAGCTGCTCCTGCCGGCTCTGCAGCTGCTGCGCGAGCGATTGCGACTGCTTCAGCAGGCCCTCGGTGCGCATGTTGGCCTCGATGGTGTTCAGCACGATGCCGATGGACTCGGTGAGCTGCTCCAGCAGGGCCTGGTGCGTGGGCTTGAAGCCCTCGAACGAGGCGAGCTCGAGCACGCCCTTGACCTGCCCCTCGAAGATGAGCGGCAGCACGAGCACGCTGCGCGCCGGCGCCGAGCCCAGCCCGGACGCGATGCGGATGTAGTCCGGCGGCAGGTCGTCCAGCGCGATCTTCCGCTTCTCCAGCGCGCACTGCCCCACCACGCCCTGGCCCAGGCCGATGCGCTTGCCCAGCTGCTCCTTGCCTTCGCTGGCGTAGCCCGCGAGCAGGGTGAGCTGCGGGTCGCGGTTCCCCTCCTCCAGCACGTAGAACTCGGCCTGCTGCGCCGTCACCACCGGGCACAGCTCCGAGAGCACCATGCGGCCCACGTTGGTGAGGTCGCGCTGGCCCTGCAGCATGCGGCTGAACTTGGCCAGGTTGGTCTTGAGCCAGTCCTGCTCGGTGTTCTTCTGCGTGGTGTCGCGCAGGTTGCGGATCATCTCGTTGATGGTGTCCTTCAGCACGGCCACCTCGCCGGACGCCTCCACGGAGATCGACCGCGTGAGGTCGCCCTTGGTCACGGCCGTGGCCACTTCCGCGATGGCGCGCACCTGCGTGGTGAGGTTGGCCGCGAGCTGATTCACGTTCTCGGTGAGGGCCTTCCACGTGCCCGCCGCGCCCGGCACCTTGGCCTGGCCGCCCAGCTGGCCCTCCACGCCCACCTCGCGCGCCACCGTGGTCACCTGGTCGGCGAAAGTGGCCAGCGTGTCGATCATGCTGTTGATGGTGTCGGCGAGCTCCGCGATCTCGCCCTTGGCCTCCACCGTCAGCTTGCGCTTCAGCTCGCCGTTGGCCACCGAGGTCACCACCATGGCGATGCCGCGCACCTGGCTGGTGAGGTTGGACGCCATGAAGTTCACCGAGTCCGTCAGGTCCTTCCACGTGCCGGCGACGCCCTGCACCTCGGCCTGGCCGCCCAGCTTGCCGTCGGTGCCCACCTCGCGCGCCACACGCGTCACCTCCGAAGCGAAGGAGCGCAGCTGGTCCACCATCGTGTTGATCGTGTTCTTCAGCTCCAGGATCTCCCCCTTCACGTCCACCGTGATCTTCCGCGACAGGTCGCCGCCCGCCACCGCCGTGGTCACTTCCGCGATGTTCCGCACCTGGCCCGTGAGGTTGGCCGCCATCGAGTTCACGTTGTCGGTGAGGTCCTTCCACGTGCCCGCCACACCTTTCACCTCCGCCTGGCCGCCCAGCTTGCCCTCCGTGCCCACCTCGCGCGCCACACGCGTCACCTCCGCCGCGAAGGAGCGCAGCTGGTCCACCATCGTGTTGATCGTGTCCTTCAGCTCCAGGATCTCCCCCTTCACGTCCACCGTGATCTTCTTCGACAGGTCGCCCGTGGCCACCGCCGTGGTCACCTCCGCGATGTTCCGCACCTGGCCCGTGAGGTTCCCCGCCATCGAGTTCACCGAGTCCGTCAGGTCCTTCCACGTCCCCGCCACCCCTTTCACCTCCGCCTGACCACCAAGCTTCCCTTCGGTGCCCACCTCGCGCGCCACACGCGTCACCTCCGCCGCGAAGGAGTTCAGCTGGTCCACCATCGCGTTGATCGTGTCCTTCAGCTCCAGGATCTCCCCCTTCACGTCCACCGTGATCTTCCGCGACAGGTCGCCAGCGGCCACCGCCTTGGTCACGTCCGCGATGTTCCGCACCTGGCCCGTGAGGTTCCCCGCCATCGAGTTCACCGAGTCCGTCAGGTTCTTCCATGTGCCCGCCACACCCGGCACGTCGGCCTGGCCGCCCAGCTTGCCGTCGGTGCCCACCTCGCGCGCCACCCGCGTCACCTCCGCCGCGAAGGAGTTCAGCTGGTCCACCATCGTGTTGATCGTGTTCTTCAGCTCCAGGATCTCCCCTTCCACGTCCACCGTGATCTTCCGCGACAGGTCGCCATTGGCCACCGCCGTGGCCACCTCGGCGATGTTCCGCACCTGGCCCGTGAGGTTCCCCGCCATCATGTTCACCGAGTCCGTCAGGTCCTTCCACGTACCCGCCACCCCTTTCACTTCG
>JAFDZF010000086.1 GCA_018267055.1 Bacteroidota bacterium | reverse complement strand
TAGTCCAGCACATGCTCCAGCCGGTAGCCCGTGAGGCCCACGGTGGCCCCGTCCCCCTCTTGGTGCTGGCACATCGGCTCCACCACATACGCCACCCGCAGATCGCCCAGGTGGTCGTGCTCGTAGTAGGTCACCTCGTTGATCCGTCCCGTCTCCGGGTAGGTGTACCAGAACCCGTTCCCGTTGGCGAGGATGTCCGCCCGTTCTCCCCCGTCCAACACCTCGCGCAGGCTCATCGTCACCTCCTCCCCATTGCGCAGCACCGTGATCCGGTCGTCGTCGCTCTCGAACACCAGCACGTCGTGCTCCGACACCAGCCTGCTGTACACCGAATCCAGCGCCGCATAGGCCGCCTCCGACAGGAACAGCACCGTGCCGTCCTCCAGCACCACCCGCACCAGGGTCACCGGGTAATCGATCCGGCCACGGGTACCGGCCAGCTGCGCCACGCATTGCGCCAGGCTCGTGTACTCGTCGTCCTCCTGGCTCGCTTTGCCCCGGCCGATGTCCCCGTCGTAGAACAGGGGCTGCTGGTCCCTGCCGGGGCGTATCCGGGCGAACCGCTGCGTGCCGAAGGCGTACCACTGCCACGTGCCCGCGGTCAGGTCCAGCACCCCCAGCTCGCGGCCCTGCATGTCGCGCAGGTGCCACGCGGCCCCCTCCACCTGCCCCACCGTGCTGCCGAAGGACCGGCTTTCCTGCTTGTAGATGCGCTGGTCGCCCACATCATAAAGGTATTTTTCCTCCCGTTGCCCCGCGGTATCCGCTTCCAGCACCACTTCCCAGGGCAGGTCGCTCCGGCCCACGATGGTCTGCTCGCGCTGCCGGTAGGTGTCGGTGAGCAGGTTCCCCGCCGCATCGTACCCGTAGTCGCCCCCGGTCAGCGCGGGCGCGCCCAGGGCGGTGAGGTGCAGCAGCCGGCTGTTGGCCGCTCCATACCCGTAGGACCAGGCCTGCTCCAGGGGCTGGGCCCCGCCGTTCACCGCGTAACGGCCCACCCGCTGCAGGGTGCGCAGGTCACCCACCCGGTCGTAGCTGAAGGCCTCGTCGCCCATGCGGTACCGCAGGTCGTCCGGACCGGTGGCCGAGGCCACCTCGTCGTGCACGATGCCGTCCGCCTGCACCAGGCGGCCCAGCGCATCGTAGCGATAGCCGTACCAGGTGGAGCCGTTGAACCCGCTGATGGCCGGCGGCGCCGGCAGCGGCGTGAAGTCGTAGTCGTGCCGCGTGCCGTTGATGGCCCCGTCCCAGTTGTGCTGCCCCTGCAGGTCGGTGCCGTTGTGCTGCGGCAACTGCCCGTCGTAATACAGCCATTCGGTGTAGAAGCGCGCGGTGATCCGGCGGAGCCGGTCGCGCGTGTCGTAGCTGTAGGTGGTGCGGTCGCATTCCAGGTCCTCCCGGTCCTGCTTGCAGCGGCGGTAGAAGATGGTCCGCTGGAGCAGGGCCGTGGCGGTGTCGTAGGCCAGGGCCGCCAGGTGCTCGCCGGCGGCTCCGCGGGCCCGGTGGCTGGCGTACACGTCGGTGAGCCGCCCCCAGGCGTTGTACACGTAGTGCTGCTGCAGGTCCAGCCGGTGATCGCCGTTGATGTCGATGTTCACCGTGCGCAGGTTGCCGCGCAGGTCGTACCGGACATAGTCCAGCACGGCCAGCAGCCCGGGGCCATCGGAGGTGATGCCATCGGGGTTGAACTGCTGGATCTGCCAGGCCACCCGCCCGGCGGCGTCGTAGCTGAAGAAGTCGAAGACGTGGGGCGCCGCCGGGCGCGTGAAGCCCTCCTGCGGCCAGGCCAGCTCGGCGCCCTGGTCCTGGTAGCGGCGGTGCGGATAGGTGATGGTGTGGTCCAGGCGGCCGCGCCGGTACGCCCGGTTGCCCACGAGGTAGGCCCATTCGGTGGCGGTGACGAGCGGCTCCGGCAGCGTTACGCCCGGCGGGGTGAAGTAGGTCCACGCCTTCTCCACGATGGGGGAGCGCACCAGGGCCGCGCAGGCCACGGTGTGGCGGATGCGGGCATCGTCCAGCACGTCCTGGGCGGCCAGCCAGTCCAGGGTGCTGCCGGCGGTGAACGTGTAGTGCGTGAAGGGGTTCGGCACGGCGTTGCTCGTCAGTTCCTCCTCCCCGTCCACCACCTCGAAACCGGTGAGGCTGGCCGAATAGTGCAGCGGCGGCACCGGATGCGAGCCGAACGCCTTCCACACGACCCCGACCTTGAACCGATCGCCCAGCCCATAGCGCGGGGCGCGCACGCGCTCCTGCCGCACCAGCCTGTCGTACGCATCGTACGTGTACCGGCGGTAGGTGGGCACGTCGGCCAGGGTGTCCGCCGCGCCGTACACCGTTTCCCCGAGCCGGTCCACGGCGTTCTGCTCCAGCACCACGTTGCCGCTCCGGTCGTACATGTACCGGGTGACGCCCCCGTCGGGCGTCGCCCGCAGGTAGGTCCAGCCGAGCAGGTTGCGGGCCTCATAGGTCACGTGCTTCTCGGGATCGATCGTCCGCGCCACCTGGCCCTGGCTATCATAGAGGAAGAGGGTGACGGCCGCGGTGCTGTCGGTGAGGAAGGCCTGCGTGGCCATCTGCTGGCCGAGCGCATTGGTGTAGGTGCGGCTCCGGCGGCCGTCCTCGTCGATGGTCTGGGCCATGCGCCACACATGGTCGCCCCGCTGGTGCGGCATCAGCTGGTGGGCTTCCGCGGCGGAGAGGCCCAGCGCGCAGGTGAAGGCCCCCGCGTCCATGAACGTATAGCCGTGCTTCACCCAGTGGCCGGCGCCGCCGATGGTCTCGCCCACCTTGCTCTCGGCCAGCGGCCGCCCGCGCGGGTCGGGTTCCGCCTGGGCCGTGGTGTACAGGGCCGGCGTGCCCGAAAGCACCGCGCTGGTCACCTTCAGGTCGAACGGCGCCCCGGCGTGCACCACGTAGGGCTTGTACCGCTGGACGGCCCGGTCCCAGGCATCGTACTGCGTGCGGCCCGAAGAGACCATCGCCGGCACCTGCGGGAGCGAATCGGGATCCGGCACGCCCATCGCCCAGGCCACCGTGTTGTAGCCGCGCCCCAGCGGGTCCACATAAGCGCGGGTGACCAGGGCACTGTCCGCCTCCAGGTACTGCACCGTGGACACGTGGTTCTGCTGGGCCCGCGCGAAGAAGCCGTCGCCCTGATGCGCGGCCGTGTTGGCCCAATGGCCATACTGCTGCGCGGCGAGCAGGTATCCATTGCGGTACGAGCGCGACAGCCGCCCGAAGTCGTCATAGGCATAGTGCAGCACCATGCCGTTGGGGTCGATGAGGCTGTCCACGCTGTTGTCCGCGTTGTAACGGTACCGGGTCACCAGCGAGTCCGGCAGGCCGCAGCCGGTGATGATGGCGGTGGGCCTGCCGGGGTGGAAGAGCGTCTCCGTCTGGTAGTTGTGGCAGGGCGTGGTGGCGTTGTGGTACCACGTATACACCTTGGTATCGTAGACGTACCGGGTGCGCAGCCCGCGTTCGTCCTCCACCAGCTGCGGCTGCTGGAAGGCATTGCGCTCCAGCACCACGCCTTCGTCCAGCGTGGCGTAGGGCATCACAGGCGCCCAGAGGTCCACGGTGGCCGGGTCGCCGTCATCGGTGGGCCTGAACTGCAACAGCGGCACCTCCTCCTGGAACATCGCCACCGTGTCGTACACCGCCAGCAGGAGGCTGTCGGCCTGGCGGTGCGAGGAGCGTAGCTGGAAGGCCTTCATCAGATCGAGCTCGGCGATGTCCTCGCGCGGGCCGCCTACCCCACGGTCGGGGTCGTAGATGCTGTCGGGGGCCCAGCTCCGGTAGTACACGGTCCATAGGCTGTCGCCGGCGGCGATGTCCTCCGCCAGGGTGAAGGGCACGAAGAAGAAGCCATCGTCCCGGTGGCGGGCCAGGGCATAATCGGCCGGCACGCCGCCCAGCTGGTCCCGCCAGTTGGCGTCGTTGAAGCCGTAGGTGCGGTACGTGGCGGCCACGCCCGGGCCGGTGTGGCCCGGACTGCCGGGGCCGCCCCCGCCGGTGGTCACCGGATCGGGCGGGCAGGGCGCACCCGCGGGCAGCACCACATCGGTGTTGTAGGGGTACGGCAGCTGCGGCCACTGCCCGAAGTAGTAGCGGAACTCGTTCCGCACCAAGGGTTCAGGGTCCAAGGCGTTCTTGGTGATGCTCCGGTGCTGGTAGGCCTCCGGGGTCCGGTTGCCGAACGCGTCCAGCCGCAGGATGGCTTCGATGTCCGGCACCCGGTACGGCTCCGGGTCGTGGGCAGGGTAGACGATGATCTCCGGCAGCCCGGTGAGCGGATCGCGCTCGTCCTCATCGATGGACACGACGAAACCGTCCACCCCCTGCAGCACCGACCAATGCCGGTCGTACCGGTTCAGCAGGTCCTGGTAGTAGTAGTACTCGTCGGTGGCATAGGCCGAGGGGTATTGCGGCGACCAGGTCTTCTTGCTGAAGAGCAGCCAGGAGGGCTGCCACTTCAGGCGGAACGGGGCATGGTCCAGCCCGAAGCCGAAGAGCCGCTTATAGCCGGGGGCGTCCGTCACCCCGGCGCTGTCGGCCGTGTAGTACGTGTAGTCCGTGTAGGTGGTGATGGCCAGGTCCTCGCTGTGGCACGACGCGCCGCAGTCGATGCCCAGGTCCTCCCACGCGCTCAGGTTGGGCAACCGCTCCCTGATGGACGCCTTGCCGTTCACCGCGGACACCACACCCCCGCTGTGCGCGTGCGGGCTGGCGGAAAGGACGGCCGCCACCATCTCCACCGGCAGCGCCGGCGAAGCATTGATGAGCGCCAGGAGGAAGTCGTCATCGGGGTAGCGCGGACCGTGCAGCACCACTTCCTGGATCGCATTGGGGTCCCAGTCGTGCAGGCGCAGCGCCAGGGAATCGAACACGGCTTCGGGCAGGAGGGCCTGGTCCACCAGCACCGCCGCCTTCATGGGATCGGTGAACAGCGTGTCGTCGATCAGCCGGGCCAGGACCGGGCGCGGCAGGCGGCCCTGGGCCAGGAGGACCTCCTGCTGGTCCAGAGCGCCCAGGACGGTATCCGCGTCCAGCAGCACGTTCAGGATGACCGAGGAGAGGTAACGCTGCCGCAGCAATTGCTCCTTCACCACGGCGCCCGGCAGCCCGGAGGCGAACAAGCCCTCCAGCACGTGATCGGACAGGTAAGGCTGGGCCGACAGCACGCGCCTGACGAGCACCGTCCCGAAGGTCCCCGCCTTCCGCGCCACGTCCAGGAGCCGCAGGTCGCTCAGCCGGGACTGGTCCAGCAGCACCTCGCGCAACCGCCCGGTGTCGGCCGCCAGGGCCACGTCGATGGCCTTTTGCAGCACGGCTTCGTCCAACGGCCCGTCCATCAGGTCGTCCTTCACGGTGTTCGTCAGCCCATGGGTATCCAGCGCGGTCAGGCGTACCGTGGACCTGGGATCCTCGGTGAGGTTGGTCCAGCCATTGCCGCGGGCGTTCTGCAGCGTGTCCAGGTCACCCGGCCAGGGCGGCGCCACGAAGGGCTCCTCGTTCACGCAGCCCTCGGGGTCGTGCTCGGTGTGCGCGGTGCGCGTGAGCGCGATGAAGTAGCTGTTGAGGTAGATCGGCGGATATGCAATGGCGTATTCGCCGGCCTCGGGCGGGAAGGCGAACGCGGCGGTCTCCAGGAACTTATTGTCCGCATAGGGGCGCATGCCGTGCTCGAGGTAGGAGGGCACTCCCTGCGACCGCGCGGTGAAAGCGGTGTCATAGTCCACGTAGTCGTCGGTCCGCGCGAACCGGCCCACGTCCCAATGGTGCCGCAGCATGCCGTTGTCGAAGGCCTTGGATACCGCGTAGGTGTTCACGTCCTCGATGAGCAGCCGGTCCAGGTGGTCGTACTGCCGGCTGTCCTTGAGCTTGCCGAAGAGCAGGAATTCCTTCCCGGCAGCGGTGCTGTCGGCCGGCCAGGTGGTACCGGTGAACAGGCGCGCCTTGCCGTAGTCGCCCATGTCCACATCGGTGTAGGCGAAGAACTGGCCGCCCCGGAAGCGGTGCACCGTGCGGTTGCGAACGGGGTCGCCGCCGATGGTGCCGTTCTGCGGGCCGGTCACCGTCACGGTGAGGTAGCCGTACGCGCGGTCCTCGAACTCGGTGCGCGTTTCACGGTAGTGGTCGTTCGGGCTCTCGCGCACGGGCTTGTACACCTTGTTCGCATAGGCGTAGTCCGTCACGCGGGTGCTGTCACCGGTCTCGTCGCCGCGCAGGATCCGCTTCACCGTGGGCGTCATGGTGATGCTGCCCTGGTCGATCCGCGTCCAACTGTCGCACACGTTGCTCGTGTCGAGGTGGCTCTCCACCCGGAGGTCGAACGCCTGCGTCTCGGTGAGGTCCCGGTCGGTGGGGTCATTGTAGTCGATGGTGGTGGTACCGCCCAGGGGATCCACGATGCGTGTGAGCAGCGGGCTGGAGGCCCAGGTGTAGGCGAGGATGTCGGGACGCGCCTGGTCGGCCACGAGCGTCGAGCAGTTGTAGGCGATGGGCGGCGCTTGCACGAAGCGATACGCGGTGTCGTAGGCGAACACCGTGGAGGGCATGTCCGCCGCGGGCGTGGCGCTCAGGTCGGCGGGCGGGTCGTGGCTCGGGTCCACGGGCGCCTGCCGGACGGCGGTGAGCAGCAGCACGTTCTTCGCATAGCGGCCCAGCTTGAGCGTATCGCGCGGATAGTACTCCAGGTTGCGGTAGATGGGCTGCACCTGGGCCTGGTGCTCCACTGCGGTACGCCCCACCAGCCGCATGCCCGTGGAGGCCGGCCCGCCGATCTCGCCATTGCGCACATAGGTCCGCACCTCCTTCAACAGGAAGGACCGCTTGCTGTAGCGCCATACCTCCACGCGCTTCAGCTTCACGCTGGCCGGGAAGAGGGTGGGCTTGTTCGCGTGCGTCAGCGCCGCGCACGAATGGTCGTTCCACCAGAAGGCGAACATGGGGTTCTCCCACGGCACGGCATCGAACACGGGGGCATTGGCCAGGTGGTGCCCGGGCAGCAGCAGCATGGACCAGGGCAGGCCCACCCCGAAGGCATGCGGCAACGGGTGGTGCGACAGGTTGCCCAGCCGGGGCTCGCCGATCACGTTGGCATAGGGCGGCGCCCCGGTGCCGAGCATGCGCTTCCAGATCTGGTGGTCATAGGTCTTGTAGGCGCTGAAGTGATGGCCGGCCGAGTCATCGCCCCAGGCCAGGTCGTCCAGCACTCCGGGGCAGTCGCCGCTCTTCGGCCCCAGGCTGAAGTCGTTGTCGGAATTGGCGGGGCCGATCTGGATGGTCATCCCCGCATAGTCCTTGATCGCCTTGCCGTGGTGCACCGCATCCGCGCCCCCCGGGATATC
>JAFDZF010000085.1 GCA_018267055.1 Bacteroidota bacterium | reverse complement strand
GTGGCACGCTTCTTCGATCTGGACCCCAGTGTGATCCGCCCCATCACTTCGGCCAGCCTGCGGCAGCCCGCCCAGCGCCCGCCGCGCACCGGCTTCGTCCTGGACAAGGCCCGGCGTGAACTGGGCTATGCCCCCCGCACCTTCGAGGAAGGCTTGGCCGTGCTGGCCTCCCAGCTGGCCGGTGCATGATCGTACGTCCGGCCCGCTGAACGGGCTTGGACGATCGCGCGGATCGATCCCGGTCTTCGGTCTGGGTCCCAGTGCGATCCGACCTGCTCCTTGGGCCGATGCGTGAGGTGCATACGATCATGCGGGCCCTGCTACCTTCGGGACCGTCCCGGAGCTGCTCCCTCCAGGCCCACCGCCTGAGCGAGCCCCCATGCGACGCCGTTCCACCCGGCCCTGGAAAGAGGAGTTGAAGGACCTGTTCGTCCTGCACCGGAGCGAACGCCAGGGCTTCACCTGGCTGGTGGTGCTTTGTCTGCTGGCTGCCGGGTGGGCCACTTATGAGCAGTGGGTGCGCCCCGATGTCCTGCCCGATGGCCCGGCCCTGGAGGTGGCCTGGCAGGCGATGCGGGCGGAGGAGGAGCGGGGGCGTGCCGAACGGGCTCCCCGTGCGGACGTCCGGCTTTTCGCCTTCGACCCCAATGGCCTGGCCACATCGGAGTGGGTGAAGCTGGGCTTGAGCGAGCGCCAGGCCGAGGCCGTGCATCGCTTCGAGGAGCACGGCGGGCGCTTCCGCACCAAGCGGGACCTGGCCCGGATGCGGGTGGTCGACCCGGCCCTGTTCGCGCAATGGGAGCCCTACATCCAGCTGCCGGACAGCCTGCCGAAGGAAGGTCGGATCCCGTATGCGGAACGATCCGGGTCCCAATGGGATAAAGAAGGACAGCGGAAGGATCGCTCCGATCGGGCGGAAGGGTACGGGAGGCTTGCCTTGGTGGAGATCAATACCGCCGATACGGTCCGGTTGGTGCAGTTGCCGGGCATCGGTCCGGCTTTCGCCCGGGGCATCGTGAAGTACCGCGAGCGTCTCGGCGGGTTCCTCGACCTGGACCAGCTGGACGAGGTGTACGTGCTGCGTGACAAGCCCGAGGCCCGGGAGCGCTTGAAGCGGCTGTTCGTGCTGGACACGTCGGCGGTGCGGCGCCACGCCCTGAACCGGTTCACGGCCGATGAGCTGGGCCCGCATCCCTACGCCGGCTGGAAGGTGGCCAAGGCGCTGGTGGCCTACCGGCAGCAGCACGGGCCGTTCGCCCGCGTGGCGGACATCAAGGGTTGCGCCCTGGTGACCGACAGCGTGTACCGGCGGCTGGCCCCTTATCTCGAAGCGGACTGACCGCCGTGCCGCTGATGCCGGGGGGCGGGGGTGATCCGTAGTTTCGCGACCCGCCGACCCCGCCTGCGTCCGTGACCGCTCTACAGACCCGCCTGGAGGCCGCCATCCGCACGGTCCCCGATCACCCCAAACCGGGCATCCTCTTCCGGGACATCACCCCGGTATTGGAGGACCCCCTGTTGTGCCGTGCGGTGGTGGAGGGGTTCCGGGAGGCCTTGCAGGCCACCCCGATCGATGCCATCGCCGGCATCGAGAGCCGCGGGTTCCTCTTCGGCATGCCGCTGGCCCTGGCGCTGGGTGTGCCCTTCATCACCGTCCGCAAGAAGGGCAAGCTGCCCTACCGCACGGTGAGCTACGCCTACGACCTGGAGTACGGCCGCGCCGAAGTGGAGATGCACCAGGACGTGGTCACCGAAGGCCTGCGGGTACTGGTGCACGATGACCTGCTGGCCACGGGCGGCACGGCCGCTGCCGCCGCCGAGCTGGTGCGCATGCAGGGCGGCTGCGTCGCCGGTTTCAGCTTCCTCATCGAACTCTCCTCCCTCCGCGGCGTTGAACGGCTGCGACCTTACAACACGGGCATCGTCCGCCTCGTCACCTATTGACCGACATGGAATTCAACACCACCGAGAACCAGCAGATGATCGCACAGGCCGTGCGTGACCTGGCCGAACGCGAGATCCGTCCCCGTCTGATGGAATGGGACGAGGCGCAGCACCTTCCGATCGACCTGTTCAAGCAGCACCTGGGCCCGGCCGGCATGCTGGGCGTGCTGGTGCCCGAGGAGTACGGAGGGGCGGGCCTGGGCTACATGGAATACGTGACCACGGTGAGCGAGGTGGGCCGGGTCTGTGGCAGCATCGGCCTCAGTGTGGCCGCCCATAACTCCCTGTGCACCGGGCACATCCTGCAGTTCGGCAACGCCGAGCAGAAGAAGAAGTGGCTGCCCAAGCTGGCCAGCGGCCAATGGCTGGGCGCCTGGGCCCTGACCGAGCCCAATACCGGCAGCGACGCCATGCGCATGAAGTGCACGGCGAAGAAGGACGGCTCGGACTGGGTGATCAACGGCACCAAGTGCTGGATCACCCATGGGATCAGCAGCGACGTGTTGGTGGCCATCGTGCGCACCGGCGAGCCGCTGGACAGCAAGGGGATGACCGCCTTCGTGATCGAGCGCGGCACCAAGGGCCTGAAGGCCGGCAAGAAGGAGAACAAGCTGGGCATGCGCGCCAGCGAGACCGCCGAGGTGATCTTCGAGGATTGCCGCGTGCCCGAGGCCAACATCCTGGGCCAGGTCGGGGAGGGCTTCCAGCAGGCCATGAAGGTGCTGGACGGCGGCCGCATCAGCATCGCGGCCCTGAGCCTGGGCATCGCCAAGGGCGCCTATGACGCCAGCGTGAAGTACGCCAAGGAGCGCCAGCAGTTCGGCCGGCCCATCGCCGACTTCCAGGCCATCGCCTTCAAGCTGGCCGATATGGCCACCCGCATCGATGCCGCCGAGCTGCTCACCCTGCAGGCCGCCGACCTCAAGAACCGGCACCTGAGGATGACCAAGGAGAGCGCCATGGCCAAGTACTACGCCAGCGAGGTGTGCGTATGGGCCAGCAACGAGGCGGTGCAGATCTTCGGGGGCTACGGCTACACCAAGGATTTCCCCGTGGAGAAGTTCTACCGCGACAGCAAGCTCTGCACCATCGGCGAGGGGACCAGCGAGATCCAGAAGCTGGTGATCAGCCGGGAGGTGCTGCGGGGGTAGGGGCGAGGCCTTGGGGCCGGGAGCTTGGTGCCCCAGGTACGGGAGGATCTGTTGTACGGATCGGGGAAGCCGCTATATTTGCCACCCCCTTACGGAAAACCGGACATGCTGATCATCCCCGTCAAAGAAGGCGAGCCCATCGACAAGGCGCTGAAGAAGTTCAAGAAGAAGTTCGAGCGCACGGGCACGCTTCGCGCGCTGCGCAAGCGCCAGAGCTTCACGAAGCCTTCCGTGAAACGCCGCACGGAGATCCTCCGCGCCGTTTACAAGCTGGAGACCTACGGCGGCGAGCAATAAGCGCCTCCCCAACGTTCGTTAAGGGCGAAAGGACCTGCGGGTCTTTTCGCCTTTTTTGTATCGATGCTCCTCGACCGCTTCCTGGAACACCTCGCCTACGAGAAACGCAGCAGCGCCCTGACGGTGCAGGCCTATCGGCGTGATCTGGAGCAGTTCACGGCCTTCCTGAAGGAGCGGATCGGGCCGTTGGGCCCCGAGCAGGCCAACGACAAGGCCGTGCGGGCCTGGATGATGCAGCTGATGGAAGGGGGGACGGGGGCCCGCTCCGTGAACCGGAAGCTCAGCGCCCTGCGGGCCTTCTACCATTTCGGCCGCACCGTGGGGGCCGTGGAGGCCGACCCCACCGAGCTGATCGACCCGCCCAAGACCCCCAAGCGCCTTCCCGAGTTCGTGGAGGAGCGCCGGATGGACCGGCTCCTGGACGAGCTGCCCTGGCCCGAGGGCTTCACCGGCCTCCGCGACCGGACCATGCTGGAGCTGCTCTACGGCACCGGGATGCGCCTGGCCGAGCTGACGGGGGCCCGGCCGGCCGATGTGGACCTGCGCCGGAGCACCATCCGGGTGCTGGGCAAGCGGAACAAGGAGCGCATCATCCCCCTGGCAACCCCGCTGGTCGCGCTTTTGGGCACGTACCTGAAGGCGCGGGCCGCCCTGGACCCACCCCCCGCCGCGGACGCCCCCCTGCTGGTGAAGCCGACAGGTGAACCCCTGCCGCGCCGCAGCGTACAAACCCTCGTTACGCGTTACCTTAGTACGGTCACCACGCAACGCAAACGAAGCCCCCACGTGCTGCGACACACCTTCGCCACCCACCTCCTCGAACACGGGGCGGACCTCAATGCGGTGAAGGAGCTCCTGGGCCACGCCGGACTGGCCGCCACCCAGGTGTACACGCACAACACCGTGGAGAAGCTCAAGAAAGCACACCAACAGGCCCACCCCCGGGGCGGGCAATGAAAGCGAGTAGAACCTTCAAATCGAACGGGACATCATGAACGTGAACGTGCATTCCATCCACTTCGACGCCGATCACAAGCTGGTCGCCTTCATCCGCGAGAAGTTGGAGAAGCTCACCCTGTTCCACGACAACATCCTGGCCGGCGAGGTCTTCCTCCGCCTGGCGCACGATGGGGAGAAGCGGGAGAACAAGGTGGTGGAGATCAAACTGAGCGTACCGGGCAACGACCTCTTCGCCAAGCGCCAGGGCAAGTCGTTCGAAGAGGCGGCCATCAACACCGTGGAGGCCCTCCGCAGCCAGGTGGAACGCAACAAGCCCCGCCTGCGCGAAGCCAGCTAGGACAGGCTTTCCCGGGGGCGACGGCCCCGGGCGGACCCCGATCGGCGGCCACGAAGAAATTCGTGGCCGCCGCCGTTTGGACAGGTCGTACTAATGCTTACATTTGCAGGCCCAATTCCGGAGGTGTGCTCCGGAGGCGGGGTCGAGGACCGTTCTTTTCGTGCTGTACACGCCAATGTAGCTCAGCTGGTAGAGCAGCTGATTTGTAATCAGCAGGTCGGGGGTTCGAATCCGTCCATTGGCTCCGTGATCGGAACTGGGGAGATACCCAAGCGGCCAACGGGGGCAGACTGTAAATCTGCTGGCTCACGCCTTCGTAGGTTCGAATCCTGCTCTCCCCACCATCATCCACGGAGCCATCGGAAGGCGGACCCCGCCAGCGATCGACGCGGGAGTAGCTCAGTTGGTAGAGCATCAGCCTTCCAAGCTGAATGTCGCGGGTTCGAATCTCGTCTCCCGCTCTACACCACCGGGCATTCCAGTGCCGGTGAGGACGACCCGATGTGCATAGGCCTTTGTAGCTCAGGGGTAGAGCACTTCCTTGGTAAGGAAGAGGTCCCGGGTTCAATTCCCGGCAAAGGCTCCAGGACAAGGCAAACGGCTACGGCCGGCGTGAAGCAGTACGGACAAGGCAGGTACCCCGAGAAGACATAACGAACGCAACCACAGAGAACCTCAAACGACCGGACGACCATGGCAAAGGAGACCTTCAAAAGGGACAAGCCGCACGTCAACATCGGCACCATCGGCCACGTTGACCACGGCAAGACCACCCTCACCGCTGCTATCACCTCCGTTCTGGCCTCCAAAGGCCTGAGCGAAAAGCGCAGCTTCGATTCGATCGACAACGCGCCTGAAGAGAAGGAGCGCGGTATCACCATCAACACCGCCCACGTGGAGTACCAGACGGCCAACCGTCACTACGCCCACGTGGACTGCCCCGGCCACGCCGATTACGTGAAGAACATGGTGACGGGTGCCGCCCAGATGGACGGTGCCATCCTGGTGGTGGCCGCCACCGACGGTCCCATGCCCCAGACCCGCGAGCACATCCTGCTCGGCCGTCAGGTGGGCGTGCCCAAGATCGTGGTGTTCATGAACAAGGTGGACATGGTGGACGACGCCGAGCTCCTCGACCTGGTGGAGATGGAGATCCGCGAGCTGCTCACCTTCTACGAATACGACGGTGACAACACCCCCATCATCCGGGGTTCCGCCCTCGGCGGCCTGAACGGCGAGCCGAAATGGGTGGACACGGTGATGGCCCTGATGGACGCCGTGGACAACTGGATCCCCGTTCCGCCCCGCGAAACGGAGAAGCCCTTCCTGATGAGCGTGGAGGACGTGTTCTCCATCACCGGCCGCGGTACCGTGGCCACCGGCCGCATCGAGACCGGCGTGGTGAAGACCGGCGACAACGTGGAGATCATCGGCATGCAGGAGCAGAAGCTGACCAGCACCTGCACCGGCGTGGAGATGTTCCGCAAGCTGCTCGACCGTGGTGAGGCCGGCGACAACGTGGGCCTGCTCCTCCGCGGTATCGAGAAGGACCAGATCCGCCGCGGCATGGTGATCGCCGCCCCCGGCAGCATCACCCCGCACACCGAGTTCAAGGCCGAGATCTACGTGCTGAAGAAAGAAGAGGGCGGCCGTCACACCCCCTTCCACAACAAGTACCGCCCGCAGTTCTACTTCCGCACGACGGACGTGACGGGCGAGATCACGATGGAGGCCGGCCGTGAGATGATCATGCCCGGTGACAACGTGACCATCACCGTGAAACTGATCGTGCCGATCGCCATGGACAAGGGCCTCCGCTTCGCCATCCGTGAGGGTGGCCGTACGGTGGGTGCCGGCCAGGTGACCGAAGTGATCAAGTAAGCGACAAGCGACCCGGCGCGCAGGGCCGTCCCGCACACTGCGGGACGGCCTTTGCCGCCGAAAAGCACAGGGACGAACAGGAATGAACGGGTGTAGCTCAATTGGTAGAGCGACGGTCTCCAAAACCGTAGGCTGCGGGTTCGATTCCTGCCACCCGTGCCAATAGCGATCGATAACCGTGGCAAGCTTCAAGACATACCTGAGCGAGAGCTATAACGAGCTGGTCCACAAGGTCAGCTGGCCCACCTGGAAGGAGCTCCAGAGCAGCGCCATCATCGTGCTGGTCGCCGCCCTGCTCATCGCCCTCCTCGTGTTCCTGATGGACTTCGTCTTCGGCGTCCACAACATGAACAACAACAGCTTCTGGAAAGGGATCCTGGGGTTCATCTACAAATTCATGGGACAGTAAGATGGCCGAGGTAAGCACCAAGAAGTGGTACGTCATCCGCGCGATCAGCGGGAAGGAGAAGAAGGTGAAGGAGCTGATCGATACGGAAGTACGCCGCTCCAACATGGGCACCTACATCGCGCAGGTGCTCATCCCCATGGAGAAGTTCTACCAGATCCGCGACGGCAAGAAGGTGAGCAAGGAGCGCAACTTCTTCCCGGGCTACGTGCTGATGGAGGCCGACCTCACGGGCGAGATCGCCCACACCTTGAAGCAGCTGCCCAACGTCATCGGCTTCCTGGGGGCGGAGAAGGGGGGGGACCCCGTTCCCCTGCGCCAGAGCGAGGTGAACCGCATCCTCGGCACGGTGGACGTGCTGGCGGAGAGCGAGGAGATGAACACCAACCCCTACCACGTGGGTGAGAGCGTGAAGGTGATCGACGGTCCCTTCAACACCTTCACCGGCGTGATCGAGGAGATCAACGAGGAGAAGAAGAAGCTCAAGGTCACCGTGAAGATCTTCGGTCGCAAGACCCCGGTGGAGCTGAGCTTCATGCAGGTGGAGAAAGAGGTCTAAGGAGAAAAGCAAACCCGTCCGAGCCGACCGCGAGGAAGGCGCTAACAAGGACACAACACAAGAGGAATGGCAAAGGAGATCACAGGCCTGGTCAAGCTCCAGGTGAAAGGCGGGGCGGCGAACCCCGCGCCCCCCATCGGCCCCGCACTGGGTGCCAAGGGCGTGAACATCATGGAGTTCTGCAAGCAGTTCAACGCCCGCACGCAGGACAAGGCCGGCAAGGTGCTGCCCGTGGTGATCACGGTGTACGCCGACAAGAGCTTCGACTTCATCATCAAGACCCCGCCCGCGGCCGTGCAGCTGATGGACGCGGCCAAGGTGAAGGGCGGCAGCGGCGTGCCGCAGACCAAGAAGGTGGGCAGCGTGACCTGGGAGCAGATCAAGGCGATCGCCCAGGACAAGATGCCCGATCTGAACTGCTTCACCCTGGAGAGCGCCATGAGCATGGTGGCCGGTACGGCCCGCAGCATGGGCATCACGGTGAGCGGTGAAAGCCCCCTCACCAAATAACCACGGACAGCCATGGCAACCCTGACCAAGAAGCGCAAGGCCGCCGTCGCCAAGTTCGATGGTACCAAGGAATACAACCTGCAGGAAGCGACCCAGATCGTGAAGCAGGTGAGCACGACCAAGTTCGACGCCACGGTGGACATCGCCGTGCGTCTGGGCGTGGACCCCAAGAAGAGCACCGAGATGGTGCGCGGCACCGTGAGCCTGCCCCATGGCACGGGCCGCACGGTGAACGTGCTGGTGCTGGCCGACCCCGCCAAGTGCGAGGAGGCCCTCGCCGCCGGTGCGGACATGGCCGGCCTGGACGAGTACGTGGAGAAGATCAAGGGCGGCTGGACGGCCGTGGACGTGATCATCTGCACCCCCGCCGTGATGGCCAAGGTGGGTGCGCTGGGCCGTGTGCTCGGTCCCCGCGGCCTGATGCCCAACCCCAAGACCGGCACCGTGACCATGGACGTGGCCAAGGCCGTGAAGGAGGTGAAGGCCGGTAAGATCGACTTCAAGGTGGACAAGGCCGGCATCATCCACGCGGTGATCGGCAAGGCCTCCTTCGATGCCGCCAAACTGAGCGAGAACGCCAACGAGCTGCTCCAGACCCTGGTGAAACTGAAGCCGAGCACGGCCAAGGGCGCCTACGTCAAGAGCATCACGATCAGCAGCACCATGAGCCCCGCCGTGAAGGTCGATACCCGCGTGGTAAGCGCCTGATCCCTTAAAGCACTACGACAATGGCAACCCGCGCACAGAAAGACGAAGCCATCGCCGAGCTCATCGGCGAGATCAAGGCCACCAACGTGCTCTACCTCACCGATGCCAGCTCGATGGACGCCGAGGCGACCAGCAACCTGCGTCGCGCCTGCAACAAAGGCGGCATCCGGATGAAGGTGGTGAAGAACACCCTCCTGCAGAAGGCCATGGAGCGGATCGAGGACAAGGACTACAAGGCCCTGTTCCCGACGCTGAAAGGCCAGACCGCCATCCTCTTCGCCGACAAGGGCAACGCCCCGGCCAAGGTGATCCGTGATTTCCGCAAGAAGGGCGAACGCCCTGTGCTGAAGAGCGCCTGGATCGATGAGGCCGTGTTCGTCGGCGACGACCAACTGGCCATGCTCGCCAACCTCAAAGGCAAGGAGGAGCTCATCGGCGAGCTCATCGGCCTGCTCCAGAGCCCGATCAAGAACGTCATCAGCGGCCTGCAGGGCAGCGGTGGCCAGAAGATCGCCGGCCTCGTGAAAGCCTTCAGCGAGCGAGCCGCCTGAACAAGACCCAACGCGTTACGCACAGTCCGCTTCCCAACAACCGTAAGTAACAACCCCCGTTAAGATGGCAGACATCAAATCCCTGGGCGATCAGCTCGTAGGCCTCACCGTGAAGGAGGTGAACGAACTGGCCCAGTACCTGAAGGACGAATACAAGATCGAGCCGGCCGCCGCTGCCGTGGCGATCGCAGGCCCCGCCGCCGGCGGTGGTGGTGGCGAAGCCGCTGAAGCCAAGACGAGCTTCGACGTGATCCTCAAGTCCGGCGGTGCCAACAAGCTGGCCGTCGTGAAGCTGGTGAAAGAGCTCACCGGTCTCGGACTGAAGGAGGCGAAGGACCTGGTGGACGGCGCTCCGAAGCCGCTGAAGGAAGGTGTCTCGAAAGAGGACGCCGAGAACCTGAAGCAGCAACTGACGGAAGCCGGTGCCGAAGTTGAGGTCAAGTAATAACCTCCCACGCAACTGACCACGTTGGCCGGGTGCCCCGCCGCAAGCGGAGGCGCCCGGCCATTCGGTGGTCTATGCCTTTTTCGGAAGGCAGCTGCCACAAGCCCATGTACCGGGGGGCCGTCCCGGTGCCAGTAGGTCGTCGGTCGTTCGTTAACCTTCCCAGCATTCCCCCCAATGGCCCAGGCGAAGACCCTCTCGCGCAAGAACAAGCGCATCAATTTCGGTTCCACGTTCCTTCCGGCCGAGTACCCGGATTTCCTCGATATCCAGCTGAAGAGCTTCGAGGAGTTCTTCCAGATCGAGACCCTCCCCGAGAACCGGGCCACCGAGGGCCTCTACAAGGTGTTCATGGAGAACTTCCCCATCACGGACACCCGCAACCAGTTCGTGCTGGAGTTCCTCGACTATTTCATCGACCCCCCGCGCTACAGCATCGATGAGTGCATCGAGCGTGGCCTCACCTATAGCGTGCCCCTCAAGGCCAAGCTGAAACTGTACTGCACCGACCCCGAGCACGAGGACTTCGAGACCATCGTGCAGGACGTGTACCTGGGCCAGATCCCCTACATGACCCCGAAGGGCTCCTTCGTGGTCAACGGCGCCGAGCGCGTCATCGTGAGCCAGCTGCACCGCAGCCCGGGCGTGTTCTTCGGCCAGAGCCGCCACGCCAACGGCACCAAGCTCTACAGCGCCCGCGTGATCCCCTTCAAGGGCTCGTGGATCGAGTTCGCCACGGACATCAATGGCGTGATGTACGCCTACATCGACCGGAAGAAGAAGCTGCCGGTGACCACGCTGCTGCGCGCCATCGGCTTCGAGAGCGACAAGCAGATCCTGGAGATCTTCGGCCTGGCCGACGAGATCAAGGTGACCAAGGCCAACCTGAAGGAGGCCGTGGGCCGCAAGCTCGCTGCCCGCGTGCTGAAGAGCTGGGTGGAGGACTTCGTGGACGAGGACACCGGCGAAGTGGTGTCCATCGAGCGGAACGAGGTGCTGATCGACCGTGAAACGGTGATCGAGGACCAGCACGTGGACCTGATCGCCGAGAGCGGCGCCAAGACCGTGATCCTGCACAAGGCCGGGGTGAACGCCGCCGACTACGCGCTGATCTACAACACCCTGCAGAAGGACACCTCGAACTCCGAGAAGGAGGCCGTGGAGGTGATCTACCGCCAGCTGCGCAACGCCGAGCCGCCCGATCTGGAGACCGCCCGCGGCGTGATCGACAAGCTGTTCTTCAGCGAGCAGCGTTACGACCTGGGCGAGGTGGGCCGCTACCGCATCAACAAGAAGCTCGGCCTCGAGAGCGAGCTCAGCGTGCGCGTGCTCACCAAGGAGGACATCATCGCCATCATCCGCTACCTGATCGAGCTCGTGAACTCGAAGGCGGACGTGGACGACATCGACCACCTGAGCAACCGCCGTGTGCGCACGGTAGGGGAGCAGCTCTACAGCCAGTTCGGCGTGGGCCTGGCCCGCATGGCCCGCACCATCCGCGAGCGCATGAATGTGCGCGACAACGAGGTGTTCACGCCCACGGACCTCATCAACGCCAAGACCCTGAGCTCGGTGATCAACTCGTTCTTCGGGACGAACCAGCTGAGCCAGTTCATGGACCAGACCAACCCGCTGGCCGAGATCACCCACAAGCGCCGCCTTTCGGCCCTTGGACCCGGTGGCCTCAGCCGTGAGCGCGCCGGTTTCGAGGTGCGCGACGTGCACTACACGCACTACGGCCGCCTCTGCACCATCGAGACGCCTGAAGGACCGAACATCGGTCTGATCAGCTCGCTCTGCGTGTATTCCAAGATCAACAACCTCGGCTTCATCGAGACGCCCTACCGCAAGGTGGAGAACGGCAAGGTGGACATCAAGGGGGAGATGATCTACCTGAGCGCCGAGGAGGAGGACATGAAGGTGATTGCCCAGGCGAACGCCGAAGTGGCCGAGAACGGCAACTTCAACACCAGCCGCGTGAAGGCCCGCCAGATGGGCGACTTCCCCGTGGTGGAGCCCAAGGAGCTGCAGCTGATGGACGTGGCGCCCAACCAGATCGCCTCCATCGCCGCCAGCCTGATCCCCTTCCTGGAGCACAACGACGCCAACCGCGCCCTGATGGGCTCGAACATGATGCGTCAGGCCGTGCCGCTGCTGCGCCCCGAGGCGCCCGTGGTGGGCACCGGCCTGGAAGAGCTCGTGGCCCGCGACAGCCGCGTGCTGCTCGTCGCTGAAGGCGACGGCGTGGTGAAGAGCGTGGACGCCGACAAGATCGTCATCGACTACAAGCGCAACGACGACGAGCGCACCGTGAGCTTCGACGGCGACGAGAAGGAGTACAAGCTCACCAAGTTCATGAAGACCAACCAGAGCACCTGCATGAACCTGCGCCCCATCGTCCGCAAGGGCGAGAAGGTGAGCAAGGGGCAGACGCTCTGCGAGGGCTACAGCACCCAGGACGGCGAGCTGGCCATCGGCCGCAACCTGGTGGTGGCCTTCATGCCGTGGAAGGGCTTCAACTTCGAGGACGCCATCGTGATCAGCGAGCGCGTGGCCCGCGAGGACATGTTCACGTCGATCCACATCGACGAGTACATCATGGAGGTGCGCGACACCAAGCGCGGCCTCGAGGAGCTCACCGCCGACATCCCGAACGTTTCCGAGGAGGCCACCAAGGACCTCGATGAGAACGGCCTGATCCGCATCGGCGCCGAGATCAAGGAGGGCGACATCCTCATCGGCAAGATCACGCCGAAAGGGGAGACCGACCCCAGCCCCGAGGAGAAGCTGCTGCGCGCCATCTTCGGCGACAAGGCCGGCGACGTGAAGGACGCCTCCATGAAGGCGCCCCCCAGCACCAAGGGCGTGGTGATCGATAAGAAGCTCTTCAGCCGTGCCATCAAGGACAAGAAGACCAAGGGCAACGAGAAGGCCGTCCTGGACCAGATCGACAAGGAGCAGGACAAGGAGCTCGGCGACCTGAAGAACCTCCTCATCGACAAGATGATGACCCTGCTGGGCGGCCAGTCCAGCAACGGCGTCTTCAACAAGTACAAGGAGGAGCAGATCAAGAAGGGCGTGAAGTTCAGCGCCAAGGTGCTCCAGGGCGTGGACTACATCACCGTGGACCCCACCGACTGGACCGCGGACAAGAAGACCAACGAGCTGGTGCGCCAGCTGATCCACAACTACACCATCCGCCACAGCGACATCAGCGGGGTGTACAAGCGGAAGAAGTTCCAGGTGAGCATCGGCGACGAACTGCCCGCAGGCATCGTGAAGCTGGCCAAGGTGTACCTGGCCTCCAAGCGCAAGCTGACGGTGGGCGACAAGATGGCCGGCCGCCACGGGAACAAGGGCATCGTGAGCAAGATCGTCCGCGACGCCGACATGCCCTACCTCGAGGACGGCACGCCGGTGGACATCGTGCTGAACCCCCTGGGCGTGCCCTCCCGCATGAACCTGGGCCAGATCTACGAGACGGTGCTCGGCTGGGCCGGCCTGAAGCTGGGCCGCAAGTACGCCACCCCGATCTTCGACGGGGCCACCATCGACGAGATCAACCACGAGACGGACGAGGCCGGTGTACCGCGCTTCGGCAAGACCTACCTGTACGACGGCGGCACGGGCGAGCGGTTCCACCAACCGGCCACGGTGGGTGTGATCTACATGCTCAAGCTGGCGCACATGGTGGACGACAAGATGCACGCACGCTCCATCGGGCCCTACAGCCTCATCACCCAGCAGCCGCTGGGCGGTAAGGCCCAGTTCGGCGGCCAGCGCTTCGGCGAGATGGAAGTGTGGGCACTGGAGGCCTTCGGTGCCTCCAACATCCTCCAGGAGATCCTCACCGTGAAGAGCGATGACGTGATGGGCCGCGCCAAGGCCTACGAAGCCATCGTGAAGGGCGATCCCCTGCCGGTCCCGGGCATCCCCGAATCGTTCAACGTGCTGCTGCATGAACTGCGCGGCCTGACGCTGAACGTGAGCCTCGAGACCGAGAACGAAAAAGTCTAACGTCGGACCTCTGCAACCATGACCATGATCAAGAAAGAGGTGAAGCTTTCCAGCCAATTCGACAAGATCGTCATCAGCCTGGCCAGCCCGGAGCAGATCCTGGAGCGCAGCCACGGCGAGGTGATCAAGCCGGAGACGATCAACTACCGCACCTACAAGCCCGAGCGTGACGGCCTGTTCTGCGAGCGGATCTTCGGCCCCGTGAAGGATTTCGAATGCCACTGCGGCAAGTACAAGCGCATCCGCTACAAGGGGATCGTGTGCGACCGCTGCGGCGTGGAGGTGACCGAGAAGAAGGTGCGCCGCGAGCGCATGGGCCACATCCAGCTCACCGTGCCGGTGGCGCACATCTGGTACTTCCGCAGCCTGCCGAACAAGATCGGCTACCTGCTGGGCCTGCCCACCAAGAAGCTGGACCAGATCATCTACTACGAACGGTACGTGGTGATCCAGCCCGGCGGCGCCAAGAACAAGGAGGGCGTGCCCTTGAACTACCTGGACTTCCTGACCGAGGAGGAATACCTCGACATCATGGAGGCCGTGGGCAAGGACAACCAGTACCTGGACGACAACGACCCGAACAAGTTCATCGCCAAGATGGGCGCGGACGCGCTGTACGACCTGCTGAAGCGCCTGGACCTGGACGGCGTGAGCTACGACCTGCGCCACAAGGCCAACACCGAGACCAGCCAGCAGCGGAAGAACGAGGCCCTCAAGCGCCTCAACGTGGTGGAGGCCTTCCGTGAGGCCAACAGCCGCCGCGAGAACCGCCCCGAGTGGATGATCGTGAAGGTCGTCCCCGTGATCCCGCCCGAGCTGCGCCCCCTGGTGCCCCTGGACGGCGGCCGCTTCGCCACCAGCGACCTGAACGACCTCTACCGCCGCGTGATCATCCGCAACAACCGCCTCAAGCGGCTGATGGAGATCAAGGCGCCCGAGGTGATCCTGCGCAACGAGAAGCGCATGCTCCAGGAGGCCGTGGACAGCCTCTTCGACAACAGCCGCAAGAGCAGCGCCGTGAAGAGCGAGAGCAACCGCCCGCTGAAGTCCCTGAGCGACTCGCTCAAGGGCAAGCAGGGCCGCTTCCGCCAGAACCTGCTCGGCAAGCGCGTGGACTACAGCGCCCGTTCCGTCATCGTGGTGGGCCCGGACATGAAGCTGCACGAGTGCGGCCTGCCCAAGGACATGGCGGCCGAGCTCTTCAAGCCCTTCATCATCCGCAAGCTCATCGAGCGGGGCATCGTGAAGACGGTGAAGTCCGCCAAGAAGATCGTGGACAAGAAGGAGCCCGTGATCTGGGACATCCTGGAGAACGTGCTCAAGAGCCACCCGGTGCTGCTCAACCGCGCACCGACGCTGCACCGCCTGGGCATCCAGGCCTTCCAGCCCAAGCTGATCGAGGGCAAGGCCATCCAGCTGCACCCGCTGGTGACCACCGCCTTCAACGCCGACTTCGACGGTGACCAGATGGCCGTGCACGTGCCCCTGGGCCACGCCGCCATCCTGGAGGCCCAGCTGCTGATGCTGGCCAGCCACAACATCCTGAACCCGGCCAACGGCGCGCCCATCGCGGTGCCCAGCCAGGACATGGTGCTCGGCCTGTACTACATCACCAAGGGCCGCAAGAGCGAGCCCGGCCATCCCATGCGCGGCGAAGGGCGCGTGTTCTACAGCTCCGAGGAAGTGGGCATCGCCTACAACGAGGGCAAGGTGGACATGCACGCCTGGATCAAGGTGCGCTGGGCCGGCAAGGACGGCAAGACCCAGCTGATCGAGACCACCGTGGGCCGCGTGCTCTTCAACGAGGTGGTGCCCGACGAGGTGGGCTACATCAACGAGCTGCTGACGAAGAAGTCGCTCCGCGACATCATCGGCCGCGTGATGAAGGAATGCGGCACGGCCAAGGCCGCCAAGTTCCTCGACGACATCAAGGAACTGGGCTTCATGAGCGCCTTCCGCGGTGGCCTGTCGTTCAACCTGATGGACGTGGTGGTGCCCGACGAGAAGGACAAGCTGGTGAAAGCGGCGCAGGGCGAGGTGGACGAGGTGATGGGCAACTACAACATGGGCCTCATCACCAACAACGAGCGCTACAACCAGACCATCGACATCTGGACGCACACCAACAGCAAGCTCACCTTCAACCTGATGGAACGGTTGAAGAAGGACAACCAGGGCTTCAACTCCATCTACATGATGATGGACTCGGGCGCCCGCGGTTCCAAGGAGCAGATCCGCCAGCTCTCCGGCATGCGGGGCCTGATGGCCAAGCCGCAGAAGAGCGGCGGCGGCGGCGGCCAGGACATCATCGAGAACCCCATCCTCTCCAACTTCAAGGAGGGCCTCTCCATCCTCGAGTACTTCATCTCCACCCACGGTGCCCGGAAGGGTCTCGCGGATACGGCGCTGAAGACCGCGGATGCCGGTTACCTCACCCGCCGTCTGGTGGACGTGGCGCAGGACGTGGTCATCACCTCCGATGACTGCGGCACGCTGCGCGGCCTCGTGGCCACGGCGCTGAAGAAGAACGAGGAGATCGTGGAATCCCTCTACGACCGCGTGCTGGGCCGTACCGCCGTGCACGACGTGTACCACCCCCAGACCGGCGACCTCATCATCGCCAGCGGGGAGAACATCACCGAGGACGTCGCCGCGCAGATCGCCGCCAGCCCCATCGAGGAGGTGGAGATCCGCAGCGTGCTCACCTGCGAGCAGCGCCAGGGCGTGTGCGCCAAGTGCTACGGCCGCAACCTGGCCACGGGCCGCATGGTGCAGTCGGGCGAAGCGGTGGGCGTCATCGCCGCACAATCCATCGGTGAACCCGGTACCCAGCTCACGCTGCGTACGTTCCACGTGGGTGGTGTCGCCGGCAAGATCACCGAGGACAGCCAGATCGCGGCGAAGTACGACGGCAAGCTGGAGATCGACGAGCTGCGCACGGTGAAGAAGAAGGACCGCAAGGGCGAGGACGCCGAGGTGGTCATCAGCCGCTCCACCGAGATGCGCATCGTGGACAACAACACGGGCATCGTGCTCACCACGAGCAACATCCCCTACGGCGCCTACCTGTACTTCAAGTCGGGCAAGAACGTGAAGAAGGGCGACGTGATCTGCACGTGGGACCCCTACAACGCCGTGATCATTTCCGAACTGGCCGGTACCCTCGCCTTCGAGAGCATCGAAGAGAGCGTGACCTACCGCGAGGAGATCGACGAGCAGACGGGCTTCACCGAGAAGGTGATCGTGGAGAGCCGCGACAAGCGGAAGAACCCGACCATCCGCATCATCGACGGCAAGACCAAGGAGGAGGTGAAGAGCTACTCCCTGCCCGTGGGCGCGCACATCGTGGTGAGCGAAGGCCAGAAGATCGAGGCCGGCGACATCCTGGTGAAGATCCCGCGCAGCAGCGGCAAGGGCGGTGACATCACCGGCGGTCTGCCCCGCGTGACGGAACTGTTCGAGGCCCGCAACCCGAGCAACCCCGCCGTGGTGAGCGAGATCGACGGCATCATCTCCTACGGCAAGATCAAGCGCGGCAACCGCGAGATCATCGTGGAGAGCCGCACCGGCGAGCACAAGTACTACCTGGTGCCGCTGAGCAAGCACATCCTCGTGCAGGAGAACGACTTCATCAAGGCCGGCCAGCCCCTCAGCGACGGCTCCATCAGCCCCACGGACATCCTGGACATCCAGGGCCCGACGCGGGTGCAGGAGTACCTCGTGGACGAGGTGCAGGAGGTGTACCGCATGCAGGGCGTGAAGATCAACGACAAGCACTTCGAGGTGATCGTGCGCCAGATGATGCGGAAGGTGGAGATCGAGGACCCCGGCGATACCCGCTTCCTGGAACGCCAGGCCGTGAACAAGGCCGAGTTCATGGAGGAGAACGACGACATGTTCGACAAGATGGTGGTGACCGAGGCCGGAGACAGCACGACCCTGCGCGTGGGCCAGATCATCACCCTGCGCAAGCTGCGTGACGAGAACAGCGCGCTGAAGCGGAAGGACGCCAAGCCGGTGGAAGCCCGCCAGGCCACCCCGGCGACCAGCCGCCAGCTGCTGATGGGCATCACGCGCGCCTCGCTGCAGACGGAGAGCTTCATCAGCGCCGCCTCCTTCCAGGAGACGACCAAGGTGCTGAACGAGGCCGCCGTGGCCGCCAAGGAGGACCACCTCCGCGGCCTGAAGGAGAACGTGATCGTGGGCCATCTCATCCCCGCCGGTACCGGCAGCCGCCGCTTCCAGAAGGACCTGGTGTACGGCAAGGACGAGTACACCAAGCTGATGGCCGAACGCCTCACCGAACAGGAGATCGAGGAGTGATCCGGATGAGCTGAACGTGAAAAAGTGGAACGTGGAAGGTGCGAGCCTCGCCACGTTCCACCTTTCGCTCCCCACCCTTCACCGACCATGGCAGAGAACCCCAACAAAGGCAACCAGCTGAACATCGAGATCAGCGAGGAGGTGGCCGATGGCATCTACAGCAACCTGGCCATCATCACCCACAGCAACTCGGAGTTCGTGCTCGATTTCGTGCGCGTGATGCCCGGCGTGCCCAAGGCGAAGGTGCGCGCGCGCATCCTGCTCACGCCCCAGCACGCCAAGCGCCTCATGCGCGCACTGGCCGACAACGTGCAGAAGTTCGAGAGCGTCCACGGGCCCATCCGCGAGTCGGAGATGCCCGAGATCCCGATGAACTTCGGCGGGCCCACGGCGCAGGCCTGAGCCCCTTTCCCCGGAACCTGGAAGGCCGCCCCCTGATCGGGGCGGCCTTTCTTTTTTCACGCCGCGCCCCGTCGGTGTGTCCATGGATCCGCACAGGCCCCATATTTGCGTCCTGATCCAAACAGCAGAACTCCTCATCCCCTCACCGGGAACGATGAAAGCGATCTTCAACCACTTGGCCGCCATGCTGCGCGCCTGGACCCCGGCATCCATGCCCAAGGTGTATCTGGTTGTTGTCCCTGCCAGCGCGCGACGCGCGCGACGATCGTCCACAAGGATCTGAGCCCGCTCCCCACCGGCTTGCTCCGGTGCCCCTGCAGGCGGTCCAGGACCGCGGTAGGCCCGTTCGTTCCCTGTCCTTCCCATCAACCCCGGGTGCGCCCGCCGCGCATCCTTTTTTCCGCCCATCCGGTCGCATGGACCAATCCCTGTCGTTCACCGTTCGCACGGCCACCGCGGCCGATGCCCCCTTCGCCGAGGCGATCTGCGCGGAGATGGCCGCTTCCGCCCTGGCGCGAGGCACCGGCATCGCGCGCCGCACGCCGGACTACATCGCCCGGAAGATGGAGGAGGGCAAGGCCGTGATCGCCTTCTCCGGCACGGGCGCCTGGGCCGGCTTCTGCTACATCGAGACCTGGAGCGGCGACTACGTGGCGAACTCGGGGCTCATCGTGTCGCCCGCCTTCCGCAAGAGCGGGCTGGCGCGGCGCATCAAGGAGCGCATCTTCCAGCTCTCGCGCGAGAAGTACCCGCAGGCCCGGATCTTCGGGCTCACCACGGGGTTGGCGGTGATGAAGATCAACTCCGACCTGGGCTATGAGCCGGTGACCTATTCCGAGCTCACGCCCGACGACGCCTTCTGGAGCGGCTGCAAGAGCTGCGTGAACTATGCGATCCTGATGGACAAGCAGCGCAAGAACTGCCTGTGCACCGCGATGCTGTACGACCCGGCCGAGGCCAGACCCGATGCGCAACGGACCACGCCCGCCGCGGCCAGGGCCGAAGGAAGCGGGCCGCGCGCCACCCCCGGCGAGCGCTTCCGCCGGAAGGCCAAGGCCTATGCGCGCTACATGCGCCTGAAGACCGCGCGCATGCTGAACGGCCGCTCGCTCCTCGTCACCTTCCTTCCCTTCCTCCAACCGCTCCTGCAACGACCATGACCAACGACCTTGTGCTCGCCTTCAGCGGCGGGCTGGACACCACCTTCTGCGCGGCGTGGCTCGCCCACGAGAAAGGCTACCGCGTGCATGCCGTCACCGTGGACACCGGCGGCTTCAGCCCGGCCGAACGGCAGCGCATCGAGGCGCGTGCACGCCAGGCCGGCGTGGCGTCCTTCACGCTGATCGACGGCACGGGGCACCTCTATGGGCGCATCCTCCGCCACCTGATCGCGGGCAACGTGCTGAAGAACGGCACCTACCCGCTCTCCGTTTCCGCGGAGCGGATCACCCAGGCGGTGCTCATCGCCGAGCATGCCCGGTCCATGGGTGCCACGGCCATCGCGCATGGCAGCACCGGCGCGGGCAACGACCAGGTGCGCTTCGACATGCTCTTCGCCATCGCGCTGCCCGGCGTGGAGGTGATCACCCCCATCCGCGACCTGCGCCTGTCGCGCGAGGCGGAGATCGCCTGGCTGGACGGGCACGGCATCCATATCGACGCCACGAAGGCCGCCTACTCCATCAACCAGGGCATCTGGGGCACCAGCGTGGGCGGCCGCGAAACGCTCACCAGCGACACGCCGCTGCCGGAGCCGGCCTGGCCCACGCCGCTGACGCGCGAAGGCACGGCCACGCACGTGCTGACCTTCACGGAAGGCGAGCTCACAGGGCTCGACGGGGAGCCTTTCACGGACCGCGTGGCGGCCATCCGGGCCCTGCAGGAGAAGCTGGCGGGCTGGGGCATCGGCCGCGACATCCACGTGGGCGACACCATCATCGGCATCAAGGGCCGCGTGGGCTTCGAGGCACCGGCGCCGCTGGTGATCATCAAGGCGCATCATGCGTTGGAGAAGCACGTGCTCACCAAGTGGCAGCTCTTCTGGAAGGACCAGCTGGCGCAGTGGTACGGCAACTGGCTGCACGAGGGCCAGTACTTCGATCCGGTGATGCGCGACATCGAGGCGTTCTTCGCCCGTTCGCAGCGCACCGTGTCCGGCGACGTCATCGTGTCCGTGGCCCCGCACCGGTTCCACATCGACGGCATCCGTTCCCCGCATGACCTGATGGCGGCGCAGGAGGGCGCCTACGGCGAGATGAACAACGGCTGGACCGGCGACGACGTGAAAGGCTTCGCGCGCATCTTCGGCAACCAGGTGGGTACCTGGCACAAGGTGCACGCCCGACCCGTGGAGCAGCCATGAAGAAGCGGGTAGGGGTGATCGGTGCCGCGGGCCTCACTGGTGGGGAGGCGCTGCGGGTGCTGTTGCGGCATCCGGACGTGGAGCTGGCCTTCGCGCACAGCCGCAGCCAGGCCGGGAAGCCGTTCCATGCGGCCCATCCGGACCTGGTGGGCGAAACGGACCACGTGTTCGGCGATGCCATCGGGGAGGCGGATGCGTACCTGCTGTGCCTGGGCCATGGCGAAGCCGCGCGCTTCCTGGCCGGCACCGTGCTGCCCGCCGATGCCGTGGTGGTGGACCTGAGCCAGGACCATCGCCCGCGCGGCGGCGCCTTCGTCTATGGCCTGCCCGAGCTGCAGCGCGATGCTGTCCGGGGCGCGAAGCGCATCGCCAACCCGGGCTGCTTCGCCACGGCCATCCAGCTGGCGGTGCTGCCGGCCTTCGCCGCGGGCGCGGTGCAGGGCGACGTGCAGGCGGGGGCCACCACGGGCAGCACCGGTGCGGGGCAGGCGCTGAGCGCGACCTCGCACTTCACCTGGCGCCATGGCAACCACTCGCCCTACAAGGCCCTGGAGCACCAGCACCTGCTCGAGATCGGCCAGACCCTGCGGCAGCTCGCGCCAGGCTTCGACGGTGCCGTCCATTTCATCCCGCAGCGCGGCGCGTTCACGCGGGGCATCGTGGCCGTGGTGCATGCCGCCACCTCCTGGACCGACGCGCAGGCCCGGGAGGCCTACCAGGCCTGGTACGCGGGGCATCCGTTCACCCACGTGGCCCCCGGCCCGGTGGACCTGAAGCAGGTGGCGAACACCAACAAATGCCTGTTGCACGTGGAGGTGAAGGGCGGCCGCCTGCTGGTGACCGCGGTGCTGGACAACCTGCTGAAGGGCGCGTCCGGCCAGGCCGTGCAGAACATGAACCTCGCGCTGGGGCTGGACGAGACCGCCGGCCTGCGGCTCAAACCGATCGCCTACTGATGGAGCTGTTCGACGTGTACCCTTTGATGGACCTCGAGCCCGTGTCGGCGTCGGGCGTCCGCGTGGCCGCCACCGATGGCCGCACCTACCTCGACCTGTACGGCGGCCACGCCGTGATCTCCGTCGGCCATAGCCATCCGCACTACGTGGACCGGCTCACCGCCCAGGCGAAGCGCATCGGTTTCTACAGCAATGCCGTGCGGAACCCGCTGCAGGTGGAGCTGGCCCGGCTGCTGGGCGAGGTCGGCGGCCATGCGGAGTACCGCCTGTTCCTGTGCAATTCGGGCGCGGAGGCCAATGAGAACGCGCTGAAGCTGGCCTCCTTCCATACCGGGCGGAAGCGGGTGGTGGCGTTCCAGGGCGCCTTCCATGGGCGCACGTCGGCCGCGGTGGCCGCCACGGACGATCCCACCATCATCGCCCCGATCAATGGCGGCCACGAAGTGGTCTTCCTCCCGCTGGACGATGAGGCCGCGGCGGAGCGCGCCATCACGGCCGACACCTGCGCGGTGATCATCGAGGGCATCCAGGGCGTGGGGGGCGTGCACGAACCCGCACCCGCGTTCCTGCGCACGCTGCGGGCCCTCTGCGATCGCACAGGGGCCGTGCTGGTCCTGGACGAGGTGCAGTCCGGCTATGCGCGCAGCGGCGACTTCTTCGCGCACCAGCGCAGCGGCATCGCGCCCGACCTCATCACCGTGGCGAAGGGCATGGGCAATGGCTTCCCGATCGGCGGCGTGCTCGTGCACCCGAAGTTCCAGGCGGCGCATGGACTGCTGGGCACCACGTTCGGCGGCAACCACCTGGCGTGTGCGGCGGCCATCGCCGTGCTGGAGATCATCCGCGACGAGCGGCTGCTGGCGAACGCGCGGACGGCAGGCGAGCACCTGCGCACCGGCCTGGCGACGATCCCGGGGATCGTCGACCTGCGTGGCCGCGGCCTGATGCTGGGCATCGACCTCGAAGGCCCGTCGGGACCCGTCCGGCAGGCGCTCCTGCGGGAGCACCGGCTGCTCGTGGGCAGCGCCAAGGACAAGCGCACCATCCGCCTGCTGCCCCCGCTCACGCTTTCCGCCGCCGAGGCAGCGGAAGCCGTGGCCGCCTTCGAGGCCGTGCTCCGTTCCATCCCCACACCGGTAACGCCATGAAACGCTTCACATCCGTGCACGACGTGGCCGACGTACCGGCCCTGGTGCAACAAGCCCTGCAGCTCAAGCGGGATCCCTGGGCCCACGCCGCCATCGGGCGCCGCCGTACCCTGGGCCTGGTGTTCATGGACCCCAGCCTGCGCACGCGCATCAGCACGCAGAAGGCCGCCGAGCAGTTGGGCCTGAACGTGATGGTGATGAACGTGAACGGCGACGGCTGGGCCCTGGAGTTCGAGGACAGTGTGGTGATGGACGGCACCAAGGTGGAGCACGTGCGCGAAGCCGCCGCAGTGCTCGGCACCTATTGCGACCTTATCGGCCTGCGCAGCTTCCCCGGCCTTGCCGACCGGGACCGCGACTACGACGAACGGGTGATGGAAGCGTTCATCCGCTCGTGCCGCGTGCCGTTCGTCAGCCTGGAATCGGCCACGCGCCATCCGTTGCAAAGCCTGG
>JAFDZF010000084.1 GCA_018267055.1 Bacteroidota bacterium | reverse complement strand
TATGATACGCTGACCATCACCCTGCTGGACTACACGCCGATCGCGATCGACGCCCACGACATGTACCTGCACTGCGATCAGGACAGCGTGTTGCTGGAAGCCCACGCTGCCGGCGGCCTGGGACAGCTGCAGCTCCAGTGGCAGGGGAACACGACGCCCCCCTTCCACGCACCGGGCCTCGTGAACGGCACCTACACCGTGGCCGTCACCGATGAATGCCCGGAGACGCGCACGCTGGACGTCCACGTGTTCTCGGGCTGCGAGATCACGGTGCCCAACGTGTTCACGCCGAACGGCGACGGGGTCAACGACACGTGGGTGATCTCGGGCATCCAGCGCGGGCGCCACTCGGTGCGCGTGTTCAACCGCTGGGGCCAGGTGGTGTTCGAATCGACGAACTACGCCAACAACTGGCGCGCCGCGGGGCTTTCGGACGGCACTTACTTCTACGAGGTCATCAGCGACGGCGCGGACGAGCCCCTGGTGGGATCGCTGACCATCCTGAGCAACGGACGCCGCTGAGCGGACGGGCCGTACGAAGGGCGGGTGCGGGATCGCACCCGCCCTTCGCGTTTTCCACATCAGCATCAACGTTCCACCCCGTCCAGGCTTGAGCCCGGAAGGGTCACCCGATAGTTTGGGTTCGCAGCGCCGCTTCCATGGGCTGCAGCTCCCATCATCAACCAAAACCCACCTGTCATGAACAACCACGACCCGGCCCGCATCCACCCTGCACGCCACGGCCGTCGAAGATGGCTCGCGCTGCTTGCCGGTACGAGCCTGATCGCCACCGTGTCCGCGCAGAACGTCAGCCTCTACTCCTTCTCCAGCGGCACGGGCACCACGCTGGACCCGATGAGCGGCGCCAGCACACTGCTCGGCGCGAACCAGGACGACAATGCCTCGGCCGTCACCAACATCGGGTTCTCCTTCAATTACGAGGGAACGAACTACACGCAGTTCTCCATCAACTCCAATGGAGGCCTGAAACTGGGAGGTACGCCGATCGGCGGCAGTGCCATCAATTTCAACCTGACCTCGAACCCGCTGGTGCTTCTTCCTTACAGTGGGGATGGCACCACCGCGAACGGCAGTGTGACCACCGTGCTCACGGGGACCTCGCCGAATCAGGTCCGTGTGGTGCAGTGGAACGCCGGCATGGACTATAATGTCTCGTCGGCCAACATCCTGTACCAGGTGTGGCTGCATGAGGGCACCAATGCGATCGAGTTCCGCTATGGCCCCGGCGCGCCGACAGGCACGAACTCAGGCGGCATGCAAGTGGCCATTACCGGCGCCACCGCTACGAACTACCTGAACGTGCTCTCCAACCTGACGGCCAGCTCGAGCAGCACTACGCAGTTCAGCACGAGCACCGCCAATGGATGGCCCGGCAATGGCACCATCCTCACCTTCTCGCCACCCGCACCGTGCACCGTGCCCACTCCGGGCAATACGGTGGCTTCGGTGACCTCGGGCTGTCCGGGGCTGATCACCGCGCTGAGCCTTTCGACGAGCACCGCCGGCTCGGGCGTGTCCTACCAATGGGAAAGCAGCCCCGACGGCAGCAGCTGGAGCCCCATCGGTGGCGCTATCAGCGCCACCTATACCACCGGCGCACTGAACACCACCACCTGGTACCAGTGCCAAGTGACCTGCGCCACCGGCCCCGCCACGGTGGCCAGCACGCCCGTGCAGATCACGGTGAGCGAACCGGCCATGAGCTACTACACCTACGCAGGCACGCTGGTCACCGAGAACTTCAACAGCTGGACCAACCGGTGCAGCACGGGTGACGTGCCCAACGGCGCCACGTCCGGCTACTGGCGCAACTACCCCTCCTTCGGACCGGGCACCTGGCGCGCGGGCAACACCACGACAGGGAACTCCGGCTGGAGCGACACGGGCGGAGGCACTGGTGTGGCCACCTCGACCACCGTTACCAGCAATCCGAACGCGTTGGCGGTCACCCAACCCGCAGCCCGTTTCCACAGCCGGCAAGGCAGCTCCGTCGTGGGCACCCTGGACTTCTATGTGAACATGTCGGCCGCCACGGGGGCCGAAAAGCTGCGGTTCGAATACATCAATGCGTTCGGGCCCGGAAGCCTGGGCGTATACATCTCCACCAACGGTGGCGCCAACTTCACGCAAGTGGGCTCCACGTTGACGTCAACGAGCTCCAACTGGGCAGTGCAGGAATTCACCATCGGCTCCACCTCCGCCACCACGGTGATCCGCCTGCAAGGCACCGCAGGTGTTTCGGCAGGCAGCGGCAACGACCTCGGGGTGGACAACTTCCGCATCATTCCCGCCATCACCTGTGTGGCCCCCACGGCCCCCACGGCCAGCGTGACCGGCCCCGGCTCGGTGAACATCGGCTGGACCTGCGCCAGCTGCACGGGTGATTTCTATGTGGAGTACAAGAACGCCAGCTTTACCCCGGGCACCGGTGCCACCGCTGGCGGCGGTACGGTAGCAGGTCCTTTCACCAGCAGCCCGGCTACCCTCAGTGGCCTGCCTGTGGGCAACTACACGGCCTATGTGCGGCGGGACTGCGGCGGTGGCAATGGCTTCAGCGAGAACGTGGGACCTGTCACCTTCGGCATCGTGAACGGTGACTTCTGCGCGAACGCCATCGACCTGTCCACCGCATCGCACGCCGATTGGACCGTCGTCGCCAACACCACCGGCGCGAGCAATGACTACACCAGCTCGGCCTGTGCCAGCCAGCCCGGACCGGACGTGGTGCTCTTCCACGATGTGGCGCCGGGTGCCACGCTCTCCCTCGGTCTGTGGAGCTCAAGCAACCGGATGTCCGTGGCCTACGGCAGCGTCTGCCCGGGAACGACCAACCTGGCCTGTAGCTCGGCCGGCTACTTCACCGTCGGCGGCAGCGTGCAGGATATCGACGGTTTCCCCACGCTGATCTGGACGAACAATGGATGCCAGACCGAGCGGATCCACGTGCTGGCCGATGGGACCAGCACCGGCGGGGAGGTCTATATCTTCAACTATGCCTACACCCCGGCCGCAGGTCCCTTCTGCCCGGCGGTGACGGGCATCGCCGTGAACACGGTGAACACCGGCACCGGCGCCGGTCTGAGCTGGAACGCCACCTGCAGCGGCAATGTGATCGTGGAATACGGGCCGGCGGGCTTTACCCCGGGCACCGGCGCCTCGGCCAATGGCGGCACGGCCGTGCCGGTGAGCGGCACCAGTACCACCCTGAGCGGCCTGGACCTGGACACGCCCTATGACGTGTACGTGCGTCAGGATTGCGGCGGTGGCACCTTCAGTGCCAATGGTTCGGCCACTTCCTTCACCCTCCACAACGGTGACGATTGCAGCCGCGTGCTCGCGCTGATCGGCGAAAGCGGGTCGCTGACCCTCAATACCACCGGCGCGAACAACGACATCTCGGTCTGCGGCGCCGGCAACACCGGCGGCGACCTGGTGCTGTCGTACGTGGTGCAGCCGGGCTATGGCATCTATTTCGCCAGCGCGCCTTCGGCCCCCTACAGCGGCCAGGTGCGCATCGCTTACGGCAACGCCTGCCCTGGCGGCACCGAAGTGTATTGCCAGGCCGGCGCGGTGGACCAGTTCTGGTTGAACGAGACCGGGGACGTGCAGACCGTGTACCTCATCCAGGACGGCACCGATGAAGGCAGCACCACCGTCGAGTGGTCCTACTTCCCGGCATGCGCCCTGCTCGATACGGACGGCGACGGCATCAACGACTGCGATGACAGCTGTCCGGAACTGCCCGGCGGCGTGGGCGATCCGTGCACGATCGGCGGGAACCCCGGGACCATCAGCGAAGGATGCACCTGCGTGGCGGCCGCCTGCACGGGCAACCAAGCCGTGGTGGTGATCCGTACCGATGCCAATGGTAGCCAGACCACCTGGCAGATCCAGGACGCCTTCGCCTTCACCGTGGCCTCCGGCGGCCCCTACACCGGCCAGGACAACACCGTGATCAGCACCAACGTCTGCCTGCCCACCACCTTCGGCAGCTGCTA
>JAFDZF010000083.1 GCA_018267055.1 Bacteroidota bacterium | reverse complement strand
TGCTGCACCGTGGGCGTCACATCGAAGGGCGGCGGCGCCGTGATCACCACCTGCACGGTGGTGTCACAGTCGTTCGCATCGGTGATGGTGAGGTCGTACGTGCCCGGGCAGAGACCGGTGGCCGTGGCAACGCCCTGGCCGTTCGGCGGGACCGGCGACCAGAAGAAGGTGTAGGGCCCTTCGCCACCCGTGGCACCAACGGTGGCGGTCCCATCACACGAAGTGGCGCAGCTCGCCGGTACCACCGTCACATCCGGCACGATCGGGTCGAAGGGCAGCACCGTGAAGGCCACCGTGGTGTCGCAGCCGTTCGCATCGGTCACCGTCACCTGGTAGTTCACGCCCGCGCACAGGCCGGTGGCCGTATTGGTGCCCTGCCCGCCTCCGGGGACCGGTTGCCAGTCATAGCTGAACCCGCCCGCGCCGCCGAAGGGGAACACCGCGGCCTGGCCCGTGCAGGCGCCCGTGCAGTCCTCGCCCTCCACCACCAGGTTCGGCTCGATGGGCTGCGGCTTGAACACCGTGAACTGGATCGTGGTGTCACAGCCCGCTGCGTCCGCGATGGTCACCTGGTAGTTGCCCATGCACAGCCCGGTCACGTGGTCCGTGCCCTGGCCTGCCGGCGGCGCCGGTTGCCAATCATAGGTGTAGCCGCCCACACCGCCGGTCACCGTCACCGTGGCCTCACCGATGCATTCGCCCCAGCAAAGGCCGTCCTGCACGTCGATCTGCGCGTTGATCGGCACCACCGGCGAGACCATGAAGGACCAAGTGGTGTCGCAACCGTTGCCATCGGTGATGGTCACGCTCCAGGGACCCGAGCAGAGCCCGCTCACGCTGTTGGTGCCCTGGCCGTTGGGCGGCGCCGGCGACCAGAAGAAGGCATAGGTGCCGCCTCCGCCCGTGGGCGCCACGGTGGCCGTGCCGTCACAGGGACCATTGCACGATTCATCCGTGAAGCTGCCGTTCGGCAGGATCGCGGTGGGCGATCCCACGGTGAAGGTGAGCGTGGTGTCGCAGCCGGCCTGGTCACCGATGATCACTATCCAATCGCCCGGACAGAGGCCGCTTGCGTTCGGCGTGCCCTGCCCCGCGCCCGGCGTGGGCGACCAGGTGTAGGTATATGGCGGCAGGCCGCCGGTGGCGGTGAGCGCGATGGCGCCATCGCAGGCATCCGCGCACGAAGCAGGCGTCACCACCGACGTCACCTGGATCGGCGGCGGGGTGATGATGGTGAACTGCACCGTGGTGTCGCAGAGCGCCGCATCGGTGATGGTCACGCTCCAGTTGCCGGGGCAGAGGCCCGTGACCGAGCTGGTGCCCTGGCCGCCGCCCGGCGCCGGGGTCCACAGGTAGGTGTAGCCCGGCGTGCCGCCGGTCGGGTTCACCGTGGCGGTGCCGTTGCAGGCCGCACCGCAGTCCGCGTTCGTGAAGCCGAGGTTCGGTACGATCGGCGCCGGGGCCGTCACGGTGAAGGGGACGATCGTGTCGCAACCCGCCGCGTCGGTGATGGTGAGCGTGTAGTTGCCCGGACACATCGCCGTGGCGTTGGGCGTGCCCTGGCCCGCGCCCGGTGCCGGGGCCCACAGGTAGGTATAGCCCGGCGTGCCGCCGCTGGTGTTCGCCGTGGCGGTGCCGGTGCATTCGCCCGCGCAGGCCACGTTCGTCACCGTCAGTCCGGGAACAATGGCCGTGGGCGAGACGATCGACAGCGTGAGCGTGGTGTCGCAGGCCCCGCTGGTGATCACCACCTGGTAACTGCCCGCGCACAGGCCGGTGGCCTGCGCCGTGCCCTGGCCGTTCGGCGGCACGGGCGTCCATGCATAGGTGTACGTCCCCGATCCACCCGTGGGCGCCAGCACGATGGAACCGTCGCATGTCCCGAAGCAGGTGGCGTCGGTGACCACCTCGTTCGGCAGGATCGGCAGCGGCGCCGTGATGGTGAAGGCGATGGTGGTGTCGCAACCCACGGCGTCCGTCACCGTGAGCGTGTATGCTTGCGGACAGAGCGCGGTCACGTTCGGAGTGCCCTGGCCCGCGCCGGGCGCCGGTGACCAGAGGTAGGTGTAGCCGGGGACACCGCCCGTGACGATGATGCCCGCCGTGCCGTCGCACACCCCGGGGCAGCTGGCCGGTACGATGTTCAGCGACAGCTGCATCGGCACCGCCGGCAGGATGGTGAAGTTGCGTGTGAGCGTGCAGCCGTTCGCATCGGTGATCAGCACGCTGGCCGGACCCGCGCACAGGCCCGTGGCGTTCGGCGTGCCTTGTCCCCCGCCCGGGGCCGGCGTCCACGCATAGGTGTACGTGCCCGTGCCACCGGTCACCACCACGCTCGCCGTGCCGTCACAATTGCCGCCGCAGGTGACGTTCGTCTGCGAAGGCGTGGCCTGCAGCGGGAGCGGCTCGAGGATGGTGAACTGCACGGTGGTGTCGCAGCCGTTCGCGTCGGTGATCAGCACGCTCCACGGTCCGGCGCAGAGCTGCGAGGCCGACGGCGTGCCTTGTCCGGCCGGCGGGCTCGGCGTCCACGCATAGGTGAAGGCGCCCGTGCCGCCCGTGGGCGCCACCGTCGCGGTGCCGTCGCATCGCCCGGCGCAGGTCACATCGGTCTGCGCTGGCGCGGGAACGATCGGCGGCGGTTCGGCGATGGTGAACGTGATCAGCGAATCGCATCCCACGAGGTCCGTGATCAGCACCGTCCACGTGCCTGCGCACAGGCCGGTCACGCTCGGGGTGCCCTGGCCCGCGGGTGGCGCAGGCGACCAGAGGTAGGTATAGCCGGGCGTGCCGCCCGTGGGCGCCACCTGGGCCGTGCCGTCGCAGCTGCCCGCGCACAGCGCATAGGTGCTCGCCGCGTGCGGGTCGATCGGCGGCGGCGCGGTGATGGTGAAGGTGACCACCGTATCGCAGCCCGTGGGTACATCGCGGACCGTGCAAGTGTAGGTGCCCGCGCACAGGCCGGTCGCCGCGGCCGTGCCCTGGCCGCCCCCCGGCGCGGGGGCCCAGGTGAAGGTGAACGGGCCCGTGGGACCCGTCGGCGCCACCGTGGCCGATCCGTCGCAGGAGTTCCAGCACGTGGCATCGACCTGCGTGGGGTTGGGGATGATCGCCGGCGGCTCGGTAATCGTGAAGGCCACCGTGGTGTCGCAGCCGTGACTGTCGGTGATGGTGACGCTGTAGTTGCCCGCGCACAGCTGCGACACGCTGTTGGTGCCGTCACCCGTAGGCGTTCCGGGCAGCCAGTCGTACGTGAAGCTGCCCGTGCCGCCGGTGGGGGCCACGCTGGCGTTGCCGTTGCACTCGCCCGCGCAGCTCGCGTTGCCGAAGGTCAGGTGCGGCGTGATGGGGAATACCGGGAAGTTGAACGTGGTGTCGAACGTGCACAGGTTGGCATCGGTCACGTGCAGGGTGTTCGCGCCCGGGCACAGCTGGTTGAACGACGCGCCGGTGCCCGCACCGCTGTTCCATACATAGTTGTAGGTGGGCACGCCGCCCACGGCGAAGGCATTGGAAACGCCGTCGCATACCCCTGCGCAACTGGGCGGGGTGTTGCCGAAGAAGATCACGCTGAGCAGCGCCGGATCGGTCACCTGCACCGTGGTGGCGCAGCTGATGCCCTGCCCCTGGTCGGTCACGATCACGATCTGGTTGCCGGGGCATACGTTGTTCCAGGTGGCGGCGCCCGTGCCGCTCGGCCCGCCGATCCAGGTGTAGAAGAAGGGACCCACGCCGCCGGTCACCGACACGTGCACGCTGCCGTTGCAGACGCCATGGCAGCTCACGCCGAAGCCGTTGTAGTTGCTCACCAGCTGTGCGTTGATGGTGAACAGGGTCTGCCCGGGGCCGGTGCCGCAGATGTTGATGGCGCGCAGCGCTTCCATCGACGGATCGCCCGCCGTGCCCCATTCCGCCGGGGCACCGTTCACCACCAGCCGGGAGGTGCCCGTGTCCACCACGCCGTGCTGGTCGCCCGGCTCGAAGGCACGCTCCGCCATCACCACGGAGGTGTTCGCCACCAGCTTCTTCGCGCGCCGCCCCTCGAAGGCGAGCGTGCCGGTGCGCAGCAGGTTGCCGTTGGTCACCAGGGTGCCTTCGCGCACCGCCAGGCGGGCGTCGCTTCCCAGCACCAGGTCGCTCCGCATCGACCAGGTGCCGCCCCCGGTGAACACCAGGTCGCCGCCCAGCGGGATCCCCCGCAGGTCGAGCTCCGCCAGGCCCGTGCGCAGGTCCAGCTCGATCAGGCCCGCATGCCGCCACTGCACGGCCCCGCGCGCGCGCAGGTCGCCCGTCACGCGCAGCTCCGTGCGCGCGCCGGCGATCGTCACCTCCGAACGGCCGCCGTCCACGGTGAGGCCGTGGGTGAACGCGTCCTGGTCGATGCGCACCTCGATGGCCCCTGCGGCGGGCGCGATGACCACGTCCTCGTTGTTCCGCGGCACGCCTGCGCCGCCCCTCCCTTCCACCGTCAACGACCAATGCGCGGCATCGCTCCACGCCCCGCTGCCGCCCACCCAGTATTTGGTCCGTTGCGCCTGCGCCGCGCCGATGGAACAGAGCGCCCAGGAGAGCGCCAGCACCCGGAGAGCGGGGAGACGCAGGCGGGTGGAGAGCGTGTTCATTCGAAGATGGGGCATCGCACGATGGCTTTGGCGGGATCCACCGGGGTGCACGGATAGATCGCCAGGATGATCTCGTGGGTGTTGGCGCTGTTCGCGCGCAGCCGGCTGGTGGTGACGTCGTAACTGTAGCCGAGGGTGAAGAACTTGAGGAAGGGCACTTTGAGCATGAAGGCCACCGCGTCCTGGTTGCGGTAGCTCACGCCCACGCCGCCCACCTTCCGGTATTCCATCATCACGTTCACGTCCAGTGCCAGCGGCGAGCCGGGGGACAACTTCATCAGGGTGCTCGGCACCACGCTGAAGTACTTGCTCATCCGGTAGCGGTGCCCCGCGCTCACCAGGAAGTGCCGCGTGAGCCGGCTCTCCACGCCCAGGTCCTTGATCTTGTTGCCCAGCACCTGCGGGATCGAGAGCCCCAGCCAGCTGGTCTTGCTGTACATCCAGATCCCGGGCGTCACCTCGGGGTACACCAGCGTATTGCCCTGGTTGGCCAGCGCATCGTCGTTGTTGTCGATCACGTTCACCCGGCCGATGTCGAGCTTCTCCTGCTTGACACCGGCGAACAGGCCGAGCGACATGTAGTGGTCCTTCGCCATCTGGATGTGGTAGGCGTAGGCCAGCTGGAAGAGGGTGTAGCCCAGCGGACCGGTCTCGTCCGCCTCGATCACCGCGCCGAAGCCGTGGCGGTTGGCCTGGTAGGGCTTGCCTTTCGGACGGATGCTGCCGTGCAGGCTGGCCCAGCCCGTAGTGGGCGCCCCGGGGAAGCCCACCCATTGCTGCCGGTAGCCCAGCCGCACGTCCAGGCAGTCCTTGCTGCCCGCCACCGCCGGGTTGAGGCTGAACATGTTGAACACGTACTGCGTGTACTGCGGCAGCTGCTGCGCATGCAGGGCACCGCCGAACAGCGCGAGCAGGGCCAGGGAGAGCAGCGGACGCATCAGCGGACGATGGTGATGTAACCCGTGTAGGGATCGGAGCGCCCCTGCACGTCGTTGAGGTCGATGTACCAGT
>JAFDZF010000082.1 GCA_018267055.1 Bacteroidota bacterium | reverse complement strand
CCGGCTGCCCCGCTGGATCTCCTGCCGGCGTGCGGCGATGCGGTTGCTCGCCGTCCAGCTCCCCTTGGGGAAGAAGACGTCGTCGTACATCTCCGCGGTGAGGTAGCGCATGGTGCCGTCCTTGCCGCGCAGCCGGCCCATCTCGGCCACGCTGTCCATCGCCAGCTGGGCGGTGGGGCCCGTGCGCACCAGGCGCCCGTCGCGGTAGAGGACGGCGGTCTCCCGCTCTCCCTTGTTGCGCACCCGCAACGCGCTCTTCACCCGGTGCGGATGGCAGCGTGTATTGAGGAAGGCATGGTAGAACGTCGTGTCCTCCATCACCTGCCGCATGAAACCCTCCAGGTCCAGCCCCTCGGCCCGGCCGCGGACCACCAGGTCACCGAGCTGGTACACGTTGGTGACGGTGTCCTCCTCCGCCTGCCCGTGCATGGCGATCGGGGAACAACCGGCCAGGAACAGGAGCGACCGGACGAGCGGGCGGCAGCGCGGCATCGCCGATCAATGGAGACGCGTGGGGCCCAGGCTCGTGTACAGCTCGTACTTCTTCTTCACGTACACGAGGAAGTCATACTGCGACAGCCCCTTGATCACGTCGTCCGGCACGGCGCAGAAATCGATGAAGTCGTCGAAGCTGTCGTCGCTCAGGTTGATGATGTCGTACTCCACGTACTTCTGGAGCAGCTCGCGCAGCAACGCGCGCTTCATGTCCTCGTTGCGCAGCTCGGCCACCTGGCGTTTGCTGCGCTCGCGGCGGCTGAACTCCTGGTAGAGGAAGGTGATCGGGCTCTCGAAGGCGTTCACGCCGGCGATGCGGTAGTCCTTCTCGTCATAGCCAAGCTTGGCGATGTCGGCCTGGATCTCCTTCAGCGTACGCTCGGGCAGCACGGCCACGGGCTTCAGCTCGATCTGCCAGGGCCGCAGGGTCACCTGGATGTGCCCCAGGTCCTCGTCGGCGAGCTCGCTCAGCAGCAGGGTGCGGGTGACGTAGCCCCCTGCGCCGATCAGGAGCGTGTCGTTGCGCTGCGCGATCGCGGTGAAGGTGCCGTCTGTGTTGGCGAAGGAACCATTGCGCGTGCGCCGGTTCACGATCATCAGGTCGTAGAAGGTGTGCTCACCGTCACCGCCGGAGACCCGGCCACGCACGGTGACCTCCTGGGCGAAGGCGACCACGGACGGGCCGGCGGCCAGGAACAGGAGCAGGAGGGTGCGTCGCACGGGAGGCAAAAGTAGGCCTGCACGTTCCGAAAGACCGTGCCACGGAAAAGCGAAGGGCCCCGGCCATAACGCCGGAGCCCTTCCCGAAGTACCTGCGCACCTGTAAGCCGGATCCTGTACCCCCGGACCTTGCGGCCCGTGGGTCCCCGCCATTTATCTGGGACCGCGCTCACGCGCGGCCTCGATCGACCTACCCGCCGGGATCGGGCGGGCCGCCCTTATCCCGCGCTTGCGCGCAGGGACCCGGCCTATTTGGTCTTTCAGCCCGTGAGGTTCACCCTGCCATCCCGCTCACGCGGGACGCGGTGGGCCCTTACCCCACCTTTTCACCCTTGCCTCCGCCTTGCGGCGGATCGGCGGTCTGTTCTCTGTGGCACTCTCTGTGGCACCACCGTCACCAGTGGTACCCCTTCCCGTTAGGAAGCACGGCGCCCTATGCTGCCCGGACTTTCCTCCCCGCCCGCACGAGGCGGGCGGAGCGGCGGAGCGGTGCGCAGGATGTCAATGAACGTCGGCCGACGGGCCGGTCCTCAATGGTGCACGAGGATCTGCACCTCGGTGGCCCCATAGCCATAGCGGCGCGGGTCGGCATCATCGAACCGCACCCCGTCGTAGTACTGGAGGGCCTTCCGCACTTCCTCCCGCAGCACACCCTCCCCGATGCCGTGGATCACGATCAGCTTGCGTTTCTTCTCCCGGATCGCCGTGTTCAGCATCCGCTCGAAGTAGTCCAGCTGGAAGGTGAGCTTCTCCCCCGCGCTCAGCCCGCCCTCGTTCTCCAGCAGCTTGTGCAGGTGCAGGTCGATCTCCATCACCTGGGGGTCCTCCACCCGCTTCACCGCCTTCCCACCGTTCTGCGCCGAGGCCCCGCGGCCCTTGTCGCGCTCGATGCGCTCATGCAGCCGGTCGTTGGCGGCCACCAGCCGGGCGTGATGATCGCTCACGGGATAGGCCGTCCCGTGTGCCCGCTTCACCACATGGTCCAGGGGATAGACCAGCTCGAAGCCATCGAAGGTGCGCAGCCGCACCCGCTCCCGCGGGAGCAGGGCCAGCACGACGCCGCCGCCCACCTCGTTGAGGAGGGACACTTCGTCGCCCACGGCGATAGGGAACTTGGCCGCCATGCCGCAAATTTACGGGACCATGCGCCCCCTGCTGCCCTTGTTGTGGCTGGCCTCCCTCCTGCCGGCCGTCGCCCACGCCCAGAGCTTCCTGCCCCCCGAGCCCTATGGCGGCATGGAGGCGGTGCGCTGGATGCTCGACCAGGAGATGGTCTTCCCCGCGGAAGCCCTGGCCGCCGGGGCGGAAGGCGAGGTCGGCATCGCCTTCGACGTGCTCAGCGACGGCACCACGGCCCGCATGCGCGTGACGCGCGCGCTCCGGCCCGACTGCGACGCCGAGGCCCTCCGCCTGGTCCGCCTGATCCGCTGGCGGCCCGCCACCACCAGCGGCACCCCGCTGGACACCGATCATTCCATCGCCATCCCCTTCAGCGCGAAACGCTACCGCAAGCTCCACGCGAAGACCCCGGCGTGCGAGCGGCCGCCCTTCACCGCGCCCGCCGACGCGAGCGGGAAGCTCCATACCGACCGGGGCATGGACACGCTGGCCGTTCCGCTGGTCCAGGGCGGGCTGCGCGGACTACCGGCCTACCTCAGCGCCAACCTGCATTACCCGCAGGAAGCCTACCGGCGCGACATCCAGGGCAAGGTCTCCATCGAGTTCGTGGTGGAGACCAGCGGGAACCTGAGCAACGTGCGTGCACTGGCGTTCCTGGGCGCGGGCTGCGACGATGAGGCCATGCGCCTGGTCCGGTCCATCTGCTGGATGCCGGCCGTGGACGACGGCCAGCGCGTGCGCAGCATCATGAAGCTGGACATCCAGTTCCGGCTGGATCCCTCGAAGCGCCCGTAGCTTCGCGCGCCCCGCCCCATGAGCGGGCCATGAGCATGACCAAGCGCGGTCCCTGGACCACCCTGAAGGAAGAGATGCGGTACGAGACGCCGTGGATCGCCGTGAGCCACCACGACGTGATCGATCCCGGCGGACGCGAAGGCATCTACGGCGTGGTCCACTTCAAGAACGTCGCGCTCGGCGTGGTGCCGCTCGACGCCGATGGGAACACCTGGATCGTGGGGCAGTACCGCTACCCGATCCAGGCCTACAGCTGGGAGATCCCCGAAGGCGGCGGCAAGCGCCACATCCCGCCGATCGAGAGCGCCAAGCGCGAGCTGCGGGAGGAGGCCGGCATCGAGGCCGAGCACTGGACGGAAGTGCTGCGCATGGACCTGAGCAACAGCGCCAGCGACGAGCACGCGGTGATCTACGTGGCCCAGGGCCTCACCTTCCATGCGCCGCAGCCCGACCCCGATGAGCAGCTGGAACTGCGCAAGCTGCCGTTCGAAGAGCTCTATGGCATGGTGCTGCGCGGCGAGGTACGCGACAGCCTCACGGTGGCCGCCGTGCTGAGGGTGAAGCTGATGCTGCTCGACGGCACGCTTCAGAAGCAGAGCGCATAGACCGGCCTTACTTTCACAAGCATGGACACGTACTTCATCGAAGTGGCCGTGCTGTGCGATGGCCGCTCCACGCAATTCATCAAGCGGCAGGATCGGCCCGTGGTCCCGGGCGGCTCGGAGGACCTCCACGGGCATCCTTTGACCATCCAGCGGGTGGAGGACGATGGCACAGGGCGCGTGTACGCCCACGCCTCGCTGGAGGTATCCCCCTCCGAACTGGACGCCCTGCTGCAGGCATGCCGGTACGACCAGCCCTGGGAAGCGGAGCCCGTGACGTGCAGCGGTGGCTGTGACGATGATCGGTGAACGCCACCGCCAGGGGGCTTAGAAATAGGCCCAATGCCCGAGCAACTCGCCTGTGCTGCGCAGCTCCAGCGTGGGTAGCGGCACTTTCACATGGTCCAGGACGAAGAGCAGGGTGCGCACGAACTTCCGCTTCGACGGGATGCGCTGCAGGGACAGGTCCGGGGCCAGGAAGAACTGGCGGTATGACCGCTCCCCGGGGAAGACCTGGGCCAGGGCCACATCGGGATCATGGGCGGTGAGCATCCCTTCCGCGCCATAGCCGACAGCGATGTTGAGCCACGGCGGCAAGGCGGCCCAGCCGAACGCACGCGGGTTCGCGCTGAGCCAGATGGTGCTGCCGTTGTAATCCTTGAGCAGCCGCTCCGCGAAGCCCCTCCCCAGCACGTCGGGCCGTTCGGCGGCATATCGCGTCAGGTGGGACGAATACTTCACGGCGATGCGCTGCTCCTTCCACGCCAGCTGCTGGCCGATGAAGAGCCCCGCACCGAGCGTGTTCGCCGCCATGTCCCAGGTGCTGAAGCCCCATTGCGCGGAGCGCCCATCGAGGTATTCGATGCCGGTGAGGTAGATCAGGCCCACGCTCCCGCCCACCCATGTGGAGGTACGCTCCGAAAAGCCCGCCCAGCGGAAGGCGCGATGCCCCACCTCGCCCAGCGCATAAGCACTGAAGGTGTGGCCCACCTTGTCCATCTGGTACCATTCGTCGCCATCGTCGAAGGTGTGGAAGGCCGTGCGTGGATAACCGGCATACCAGGCCTGGTCCAGGGCGATCAGCGAGCCGGTGGCGAAGACGGCGGCCCCGCCCGCCACGAGCCAGGCCCGCCCCTGCTGGAGCGCGGTGGTGTCCGCATCCTGTGCGTGCGCTCCGCAGGCGATGGACGACACGCACCACGCGAGCAACAGCCGGAGGCCCATCCGCGGCCCCGGATCAAGCCTGGAGCGACATCGGCCGGAAGGATTGGCCCGTGAGGCGGGCGACGTGCTCCGGCGCATGCCCCGAAAATAGGCGATGCCTCAGGCCCCGATGGTCTTCCGGCAGGCCGCCAGGATGGCCCGCGCGCCCTCCAGCGTGCTGCTCTCCGCATAGCAGCGCAGCACCGGCTCGGTGCCGCTGGCGCGGATCATCAGCCACTGGTCGTCATCGAAGAAGTACTTGTAGCCGTCGATGGTCTCGCGGCGGCGCACCTCGAAGGACCCGAAGGCCTTGAACGCGTCGGCCTCGCATTTCTGCAGCACGTCCTGTTTCAGCTCCTCGGTGATGTGCAGGTCGTTGCGGTCATAGCTGAACGGCCCCACGATGGCGTACACCTCCTGGATGAGGTCGTCGAGGCTCTTGCCGCTCTTGGCCATGAACTCCCAGATGGTGAGGCCCATCCAGATGCCGTCACGCTCGGGGATGTGCCCCTTGATCGCGATGCCGCCGCTCTCTTCGCCGCCCAGCAGCACGTCCTCCGTGATCATGATGCCGCAGATCCACTTGAAGCCGATCTTGGTCACCTGGTAGTCCAGCCCGTAATGGGCGCACATCTTCTTCACCTTCGGCGTGGCGCTGAAGGCCACCACCACCTTGCCGGTGAACTTCTTGTACTTCACCAGGTAGTGGATGAGCAGCAGGATGATGTGGTGCGAGTCCACGAACTCGCCTTTGCCGTCGTACAGGCCGATACGGTCCGCGTCACCGTCGGTGGCCAGGCCGCAGTCGAGCTTCTCCCGCTTGATGAGCTCGCTGAACGCGAGCAGGTTCTTGTGGATCGGCTCGGGCGCCTGGCCGTGGAACGAAGGGTTGTGCTCGCAATGCAGCAGCGTGGTCTTCGGCAGGATGCGGGGGATCACGTTCTGCCCCGCGCCGTACATGGCGTCGTAGCCGAGCTTCAGTCCGCTGTCCCGGATGGCGGCCAGGTCGAAGTTCTTCTCCACGTGCTTCACGTACATCGTCTCCAGGTCCACGACCTCGAGCATCCCGTCGGCCTCGGCCTTCTTCAGGTCGATGCGCGCGAGGTCCAGGCCGTGCCGCTCGGGGATGATGTCCTCCACTTCCTGCACGTGCTCGGGGATCAGCGGGCCGCCGTAGTGGCCCTTCAGCTTGTAGCCGTTGTAGCTGGGCGGGTTGTGGCTGGCCGTGATGATCACGCCCAGGGACGCCTTCCGGTCGGCCGTGCCCAGCGAGACCATCGGCGTGCTCACGAAGCCCTTCGCGAGGTACACCCGGATGCCGTGGTGGAGGAGGACCTTGGCGGTGGTCTCCGCGAACAGCTCGCCGGCGAAGCGGCAATCGTGGCCCACCACCACGCTCGGGCGGTCGGGGAAGTTCTTCTTCACCCACTGGGCCACCGCCACGCTGACGCGCGCCACGTTGTCCACGGTGAACTCCTCCGCGATGATGGCCCGCCAGCCGTCGGTGCCGAACTTGATCTTGGTCATCTTGGTCGTCTTGGTGGATGCATCCCGACGTCCATCGGGATGATCGGCCGCGAAAATAGGCGGCCCGCCTTTGTCCGCCCGGCAGGCGGTCAGCGGTAGATGCCGCGCTCGTTCAATGCCTTCTGGTAGCGCCGCGCGTTCTGCTGGTGCTGCTCATAGCCCACTGCGAAGTTGCTGTAGCCGCTGAGGTCCTCGCGGGCGCAGAAGTACAGGTACTCGTGCTTCCGCGGATGGAGCACGGCGTCCATGAAGCGCGGCTCGGGCAGGCTGATGGGGCCGGGCGGCAGGCCGGTATGCGTATAGGTGTTGTAGGGCGATTCCACCCGCTTGTCCGCGTCCCACAGGCGGCTCAGGCTGTCCACGCCCAGGGCGAACTTCAGCGTGGGGTCGGCCTGCAGGGGCATGCCGATGCGCAGGCGGTTGAGGTAGACGCCCGCGATGACGGGCGCCTCATCGGCGCGCGCCGTTTCGGCCTGCACGATGCTCGCCAGGGTGCTCACCTCGCTCTGGGTGAGGCCGAGCGCCTGGGCCGCCGCCTGCCGCTCGGGCGTCCAGTACTTCTTGTACTCGCGCGCCATGCGCTCCACCACGGCCTCGGGCTTCACGGTCCACCAGAACTCATAGGTGTCCGGGATGAACATGCCGATCATCGTCTCCGGCTTGAAGCCCAGCCGCTGGACGGTCGCCGGATCGCGGATCGCTTGGATCATCGCCAGCGAATCGGCCTCGATGTACTTGGCGATCTGCCCCGCCAGCTGCGGCAGGGTCTTGATGTTGGAGAAGGTGATGCGCACCGGGTCCTGCTCCCCGCTGCGCAGCTTGTTCACCAGGGTGTTCAGGGAGATGCCGCTGGGCACGCGGTACCGGCCGGGCCTCACCTTCTCCACGTACCGCTTGCGCCCGGCCAGCCAGCGGAAGGCCTTCTCGTCCTCCAGCATGCCGGCCCCCTTCAAGCTGTCCACCACCTGATCGAAGGTGGATCCCGTGGGGATGAGGAGGATCCGGTCCTCCGTCGCGAAGGTCGGTCCAGGCCCGAACAGCTCGCGCCACATCCGCCAGCCGAACACGCCCGCGGCCACCAGCAGCACGAGGAGCACCCCCAGGACGAGCTTCCAGGTCCGCATACGGTCAATGATCGATCTCGCCGGTGAACACGTGCCGGGCCGGGCCGATCAGCACGATGTGGTCGTAGCCCTCGCCGTCGCGCTGCGCCTCCACGCGCAGGACGCCCCCGGGCGCCTCAACGGCCACCGGCACCTGCACCAGGCCCCGGTCCAGCGCGCTCAGGGCCGCGGCCACCACACCGGTGCCACAGCTCAGCGTCTCCGCCTCCACGCCCCGCTCATAGGTGCGCATGTGCACCCGCCCATCGCTCACCCGGAGGAAGTTCACGTTGGTGCCCCCGTCGGGATGGCGGGCATCGTAGCGGCGGCGGCGGCCTTCGTGCATCAGGTCGATGGCGGCGGGGTCGTCCACCCAAACGAGCTCATGCGGCGATCCATTGTGGATGAAGTCGACGTCAGGGCCATCGATGCCGCGCCGGACATGCGATACGCGTCCCAGGGAAACGGCCACCTGGTCGCCGACGAGGCCGCCGGTGTGCGCCCCGTCGATCGCGGTGAAGTGCGCGCGGGCCTGGCCGCCGTTCAGGGCGCTCCAGCAGGCGAAGGCGCAGCGGCTGCCATTGCCGCAGAAGCTCCGGCTGCCGTCGGGGTTGAAGAACTCCATGTGGAACTCCGCCCCCTCCATCCGGGGATGCTGGAGCAGGATGAGCCCATCGCTGCCGATGCCGAAGTGGCGATCGCACAGGCGCCGCACCCGATCGAGATCGTCCGCGGGGAACCGTCCGTCGCGGTCGTCCACGAGGATGAAATCGTTCCCCGTGCCGTGCCATTTGCTGAAGCGGAGCGTCGCCATTGTGGCAGCAAATATCGCGTGGCACGCCGCTCGCAGCGCCCTGCCCCGCGGACGGAACGCCCTCCGGAGCGATCAACGCTTTTTAACAGGGCCCCGCCACACCTGGCTTCCACAGCGGCGTTGCTTTGCAGTGCGACAAGCGCACGGGACCACTGAACACAAGGAAAAACGACCCATGAAACGTGCATTGAGCTATTTCGGCATGGCCCTCGCCGGCGGCCTCCTGGCCCTCAGCATCCATGACCATTTCGACGACCGCCGGTCCGATGGACGTCCGACCGCGGTATCCACCACCTCCACCGAAGCGCCCGTGCGCTTCGTGAACCTGCCCGGCCCGAACGGCACCACCGTGGCCGCCCCCGACTTCTCCGCCGCCGCCGAGCGCACCGTGAACGCCGTGGTGCACGTGACCACCGCCGCCCAGGTGCAGCAGCGCGACCCCTTCGCCGACTTCTTCTGGGGCTACCGCCAGCAGGCCCCCCAGGAGGTGCGCGGCGCCGGCAGCGGGGTGATCATCGGTGATGACGGTTACATCGTGACCAACAACCACGTGGTGGAGGGCGCGGACAAGATCCAGGTGCACCTGAACGACAAGCGGCAGTTCGACGCCACGGTGATCGGCCGCGACCCCAGCACCGACATCGCCCTGATCAAGATCGACGCGAAGGACCTGCCCACGCTGGCCTTCGGCAACAGCGACGACGTGAAGGTGGGCGAATGGGTGCTCGCCGTGGGCAACCCGATGAACCTGACCAGCACCGTGACGGCCGGCATCGTGAGCGCCAAGGCCCGCAGCATCAACATCCTGCAGTACGACCCGTCCAAGGACATCTTCCCCATCGAGAGCTTCATCCAGACGGACGCGGCGGTGAACCCCGGCAACAGCGGGGGCGCCCTGGTGGACGCCGGAGGGGCCCTGGTGGGCATCAACAGCGCCATCGCCAGCACCACCGGCGCCTATACCGGCTACTCCTTCGCCATCCCGGCGAACATCGTCCGCAAGGTGACCAGTGACCTGATGGAGTTCGGCAGCGTGCAGCGCGCCTACCTCGGGGTGAGCATCAGCGACATCGACCAGGACATGGCCAAGAGCCTGGATATCAAGCAACTGAACGGCGTTTACGTGAAGAGCACCACCGACGGCGGTGCCGCCCAGGACGCCGGGGTGAAGAGCGGCGACGTGATCGTGAAGGTGGGCAGCATGGCCGTGAACAACGTGCCGCAGCTCCAGGAGCAGGTGGGCCGTTTCCGCCCTGGCGACAAGGTGGCGGTGACCGTGCTGCGCGGCGGGGAGGAGAAGGTGATCGACATGACCCTCCGCGGGCGTGACGGCAATGTGCGCACCGCGGCGGTGAAGGAGGTGGGACCCGTCAATGCCCTCGGGGCCGAACTGGTGCCCGCCACGGCCGAGGAGCTGAAGGCCCTGAAGCTGGAGAACGGGGTGAAGGTGCGCAACATCAGCGGCGGCAAGCTCCGCAGCAGCGGCATCCGCGAAGGGTTCATCATCACCCGCATCGACCAGGCCCCGATGCGCGACCCGAAGGACATCCAGCGGGCCATCGATGGCAAACAGGGCGGCGTGCTGATCGAGGGGGTGTACCCCAATGGCATGCGCGCCTATTACGGCCTGGGGGTCTGAACCGCCCGTCCCAGCCTGTTCTCCGTGCGAAGTACGCCTCCCGTTCGATCGGCTTGTCCGGTTCGGACGGGGGGTCGTACCTTCGCAGCCGGAACGAACGATCCCCGCTCCCTGGGCGTTCATCCGCCGAGCCGCTCTCAACATCCCACCTAAAACACCCTCGACGCCCGTGACCAGCCGGATGCGCCAACTCAAGATCACCAAGTCGATCACGAACCGCGAGAGCCAATCGCTGGACAAGTACCTCCAGGAGATCGGCAAGGAGGGGCTCATCAATGCGGAGATGGAGGTCGAGCTCGCCCGCCGCATCAAGCAGGGCGACGGCACGGCGCTGGAGAAGCTGGTGAAAGCGAACCTCCGCTTCGTGGTGTCGGTGGCCAAGCAGTACCAGAACCAGGGCCTCAGCCTGCCCGACCTGATCAACGAGGGCAACCTCGGCCTGATCAAGGCGGCCCAGCGCTTCGATGAGACCCGCGGCTTCAAGTTCATCAGCTACGCCGTGTGGTGGATCCGCCAGAGCATCCTCCAGGCGCTGGCCGAACAGAGCCGCATCGTGCGCCTGCCGCTCAACCAGGTGGGCTCCCTGAACAAGATCAACAAGGCCTTCGCCAAGCTCGAGCAGGAGTTCGAGCGCCCGCCCAGCGCGGACGAACTGGCCACCCTGCTGGACCTGCCGCCCGAGAAGGTGGCCGACACCATGAAGGTGAGCGGGCGCCACATCAGCATGGACGCCCCCTTCGTGGAAGGCGAGAGCAACAGCCTGCTGGACGTGCTGCCGAACAACGACAGCGCCCCCGCCGACCGGATGCTCATCAACGAGTCGCTGGCCAAGGAGATCGAGCGCGCCCTGAGCACGCTGACCGAACGCGAGCGCGACGTGGTGAAGCTGTTCTTCGGCATCAACATCAACCACGGGCTCACGCTGGAGGAGATCGGCGCCAAGTTCGACCTCACCCGCGAGCGGGTGCGCCAGATCAAGGAAAAGGCCATCCGCCGCCTGCGCCATACCAGCCGAAGTAAGTTGCTCAAGGCCTACTTGGGTTGATCGACCGACAGGGGGCCTTCGGGCCCCCTTCTGCTTTCACGAACCGCTGATCCCAACCACACACATCGTAAATGGAGACCGTTGCAGCAAAGACCGGCTATGAAGCCGGCCTGAAGGACTATGTCGACCGCGAAAAGGCCGCCGTCGACCTGATGAACTCGGTGGGCCGCCTGATGTACGACCGCGGCGTGGAGCTCGTCTTCTTCCGCAACCACCTGCTGGACATCAGCATCTCGGAGACCATCAAGCTGTTCGACTACGCCGAACAGGTGGTGAAGAAGCCGATCGACGTGTACACGACGGCCGAAGTGGCCCGCGGCCTCCTCGACCTGGACCTGGCCCCCAGCAAGATCGACATCGGCCGCCTCACGCACGAGTTCAAGTCCTCCAAGAGCACCTCGGTGGCCGACTTCCTGAAGGACCACCTGAAGGGCTTCATCGGCCAGGACAAGCACACCTTCAAGCCGCAGGACGTGGTGCTGTACGGCTTCGGCCGCATCGGCCGCATCGCCGCGCGTGAGCTGGTGAAGCAGGCCGGCAAGGGCCAGCAGCTCCGCCTCCGCGCCATCGTGACCCGTACCCTCACCGATGCGGAGATCGTGAAGCGCGCCGCCCTCCTGCGCAACGACAGCGTGCACGGCGCCTTCAAGGGCACGGTGATCGAGGACGTCCCGAACAAGACCCTCATCATCAATGGCCAGTTGGTGCAGCTGATCGCCGCCGCCAACCCGGAGGACATCGACTACACCCAGTACGGCATCAACAACGCCCTGGTGATCGACAACACCGGCGCTTTCACCAAGCGAGCCGACCTGGAGCGCCACCTGAAGAGCAAGGGCGTGGCCAAGGTGCTGCTGACCGCCCCCGGCAAGGAGGTGCCGAACATCGTGTACGGCATCAACCACAAGGAGCTCGACATCGAGAACGAGAAGGTGTTCAGCGCCGCCAGCTGCACCACCAACGCCATCTGCCCCGTGCTGAAGGTGGTGGAGGACAACCTGGGCATCGAGAAGGGCCACATCGAGACGGTGCACGCCTACACGAACGACCAGAACCTCCTGGACAACTACCACAAAGGCCCGCGCCGCGGCCGCAGCGCCGCCATCAATATGGTGATCACCAGCACGGGTGCCGGTACCGCCGTGTCCAAGGCCATCCCCAGCCTGAAGGACAAGCTCACCGCCAATGCCGTGCGCGTGCCCACCCCCAACGGCTCGCTGGCCATCATGAACCTCACGCTGAAGAAGCCGATCGAAGGCGGCGTGGCGGGCATGAACGACCTGATCCGCAAGGCGGCCCTGGTGGGCGACCTGGTGAACCAGATCCACTACCAGGTGGACCCCGAGCTGGTCAGCAGCGACATCATCGGCGACACCTGCTGCAGCGTGTTCGACAGCAACGCCACCATCGTGGCCCCCGACGGCAAGAGCGTGGTGCTGTATGCCTGGTACGACAACGAGTTCGGCTACACCAAACAGGTGATCCGCCTGGCCAAGCACCTCACCAAGGTGCGCCGCCTGGTCTACTACTGAGCCGTTCCCTATGGATCATGAAGGGCCGCCCGATGGGCGGCCCTTTTTGCTTGGTCCGCTGGCCTACCGGGCCGGCCTCGGCATTCTCCCTCCTGTCCCGACGGAACGGGTACGTCCGAAAATACTGAAGCCCCCTGCAGGGGGCTTCAGTGGTCGGCAAGCGATATAGAAGTGCTCCAACAACGATACGCTCACCGAGTTATCATGGCATCACAAGCGAAGAACAGCATCACCAACGTGACCGATGCGATGGCCAACGCGGCCCAGCACAGCACTTCCTGCTTCGATCGGGTCTTGGTGATCATGGCGGGGGGCCATCTCCTTGCGTTCTTGTCGGCAGCAAAAGTGCATGTGCTCGGTGGGTATCCACAATACCGGGAAACGGGTATTTTTTGAGGGGGTGTCCCCCAGGCGGCCCTGAAGCAGGAAGCCCCGCTCCTTCCGGAGCGGGGCTTCCGCGTTCTTTTTCAAGCCGGGATGCTTACTGCATCACCAGGCGCTGGGTAAAGCGCTGTTCGCCGATCGTCACGTTCACCACGTACATGCCTGCACCCAGGGTGCGGCCGAGGTCCATGGCGTGGTTCAGGCTGCCATCGGCCTCCACGGTCCGCTCCGCATGCACCTGCTGGCCGAGCGCGTCGTAGATGGTGATGTCCACCGGGGTCGTTGCCTCTGCCAGGCCTTCCATGCGCAGGTACACCGTGCCGCCGCGGTTGGGGTTCGGGTACAGGGTCATGGTCACGCCCGAGTCGTCGAACATCAGGATGCGGCCATCGTTGTCGCGGTGCGCCACGTTCGGGATGAAGCGGTAGCGGCAGGCGGGGCCGTACTCCAGGTAGGAGCCGTTCACCATCGGGCGCACACGGATGTTCAGGTCCACGTTCACCGGCACCGGTACGCTCTGCAAGCCGACCGGGGTGAATTGCACGCTGGTGCTGGGGAGGTAGCGGTTG